>JANOLM010000620.1:0-22511 GCA_031419815.1 Bacteroidia bacterium | reverse complement strand
CGCTTTTTTCTCAAAATGATTCAACAAAAACACAAAGCGTTGACAGCGTAGTCTATACATGTCCGATGCATCCTGACATCGTATCAGGCAAGCCGGGAAAATGCCCGAAGTGCGCGATGGATTTGGTTCAAAAAAATCCTTCTTCATCAGAGCATAAGATGAATATGATGATGTGCCCGATGCACGGAATGGTAGGTATGGAGCACAAACACGATGAGCAGAAAAAAGATAATATGAAAATGATGAAGGGAGTGGGTATTGGAATGGGAGTGATGATGGTGCTGATGCTGATATTCCTTAGTACAAATTGAAAGAAAAGTTAAGTAATTGAATTATACTTCGTAGTCTTAAAAATTAAACAATAGTAAGATGAAAAATTTAAATAACATTTTTTTGGCAGGAGCAATAATGGTTTTTGTCATAGCCGCTTGCGATAAAGAGCAAACTTTAACCTTATCAAAGGAAGATCAGATTGCCCTAAAAGGAATGAAAGAAGCGTATGAAAATGCAGTCAAAGAGAATGCCTCCTTAAAAATTGCGGTTCAAGCAGGGAACTCAGCAGATATTCGCAAGTATGATTCAACATTCCATTATCACCAAAACTACTTTGAGGTGCAGCATGGCAACTATACGCTTGATGGTGCCCATGATGATCATTTACATGATGGACAAGGTATGCGTGGGATGAATACAATGATGAATAATCATCAACTATGGACTGACGGCCATCATATAGCTGATCATGATCTGATGGACGCACTGATTGGTGATCATAATTTGATCGTTCATTAAATTTGTGTTCGTAAATAACTGATAAAAAAAACACGCGAGGGGGCTTTGACTTCGGTACGCAATGGATATTGTCTATAGATTGGAAAGGGATTCTTTGATTTTTTTTAAGGTAAGCCTTTAAAATATGGGCATCTCTAAAAACTCCTTTGAAAATCCCGCCATAGAAGAAAATTCAAAAATAAATCTCGTACGCTTCCGGATAGATAACTCTAACAACATGATAAAACCGGGCATGATGGCGCGTGTCGCCATCAACCACCTTCCTAAACAGACACTAGTCATTCCTAAATCATCGTTATTATATAATTGGTCGCATGACGATGGTTTGGATTGAGGTGATGCCGGGTATGTTCGAAAGCCGAACTGTTAAAACAGGTATTGAAAACAAACAATTTGTTGAAATAAAGAAAGGAGCAAACTCCTCTATGGGTGGGATGAAGATGTAATTAAATAATCATGGGATCGATAATCATAACAAAAGCTTCGGGCAAGAACCATTTACAAAAAGTAAGCTCTATCAATCAGGGTTGCGGGCATGTGCACCAGCAACGCTTGCTGACCAAATTGTGGAGGCGGTAGAACTGGATTTGTGAGAGGGAATGAGTGCAAAAAGCATTTATAACGTAGGGCGGGCAGCAATAATAAACAACATCAAGAATGAAAACAGTAGTTTTTAGCACATATAAATTTGAAAGGGATTACTTGATAAATTCAAATAATGGCAAGCATGAATTGAAACTATTGGAACCTCATCTATCAATAGATACTGTTGATCTTGCAGCCGGATGCGAAGTGGTAAGCATTTTTGTGAGTGATGATGCATCTGCTCCTGTTCTTGAGAAACTTAATAAACAAGGAGTAAAATTTCTTGCCCTTCGATCCGCAGGTTATAATCATGTAGATATTACAGTCGCCAAAAACCTCAATATAAAAATTGCCCGCGTTCCCGATTACTCTCCTTTTGCTGTAGCAGAACATGCGGTTGCCCTTATGCTTGCATTAAATCGTAAACTCATACGTGCTCATAATAGAGTAATGGAGCAGAATTTCACATTGGATGGATTAGTTGGTTTTGATATGAACGGAAAAACCGTGGGCATTATAGGTACAGGAAAAATAGGAAGCGTGGTCGCCAAAATAATGAATGGATTTGGTTGTCGCGTACTTATCCATGATAAAATTGAGAATACTGAATTGAAGAATAACTACAATGTGATTTATACAGATTATGAAACTCTTCTTAAGGAATCAGATATTATAACTCTGCATGTTCCTTTAACCATTGAAACCAAGTATTTGATTGACAAAAATTGCATTTCAAAAATGAAAAAAGGGGTAATGCTGATTAATACCAGCCGAGGAGCGTTAATCAATACCAAGGAAGTAATAGAATCACTTAAAACTGGACAAATTGGGTATTTGGGTATGGATGTCTATGAAGAAGAAAGTGGTTTGTTTTTCGAGGATCATTCGGAAGAAATATTGCAGGATGATATGATTGCCCGATTAATGTCATTCAAAAATGTTTTAATAACAAGTCATCAGGCATTTTTAACAGATGCAGCATTAAGGAACATTGCAGACACAACTATTGAAAACCTTGATTGTTTTGAAAAGAATGTTCTGCCCAAAAACATCTTATAAATGAGAAGTGAACACAGTAACAAACAGCTTTTTTTGAAATAATAGCGCAAAAAAAACCACCTATTTTACATGAACAACGATGGTTTTATTTTAGCTCTACATTTTAATTAGTCCCAAACAATTAATGAACAAAAAACTAGAAGATATAAATTCGGTTCCGCAAAAATCCTTACTGAAGCTTGCTGAGATTAGTATCCTGAGGCAATGTGCCTATCTGGTTACTGGGCTGGGCCGTGCAGGTTTTTCGAGTGGTTGGTTGTCTCATTGATGATCTGGCATGCATCGTATTCTTTTAGCTTTTATTTACTAAAATTTACGAACACCTAATACGTACAAAAATCAAATCAGTCAAATTCTCTCTGAACACTAAACTGACCCTAATTTAACTTTATCTGCAATTGTGTAACTTTTCTACACAATGAGAAGTATGGGTCGAAGTAAAATTTAATCACATCTACAAAAGGATCAGATACGTGATTAAGTTAGTCTCTTTCGATGATTTCTTTAATTCAAGACCACCAGGTTCAAGGCATGAAAATAGCATCCTATTCATAATTGACGATCAGAAAGAGCGTCTTCAAACAAATAAAACACTTAAAAAATGAGTCACGAAAAGTTTAAGACCTGCATTGATGCCTGCAATGAATGTGCATCAGAATGTGAACACTGTGCAACTTCATGTTCGCACGAAAAGGATGCTCAAATGTTTGCAAAATGCGTTGAACTAGACCGCTATTGTGCAGATATGTGCAGAACGGCAGCAGCATTTATGGCAAGGGCTGATGAACACACCACTGCATTTGTAAACAAGTTTTGTAACCTGTGTGCAGAAATCTGTGATACATGTGCTGAGGAATGTGAAAAGCATTCCCATTCAGAGCATTGCCAACATTGTGCAGAAGCGTGTCGTGCCTGTGCAGAAGAGTGCAGAAAGATGGAACTCCAACATGCTTAAAACTCAAGACCCTTGTACACTATATTGTGTAAGGCATTTGTTTTATATTCTTAGTTAATTTTCTAAAGCTAAAAAAAATAAAAATAAATTTTTATTTGCAATAGGTGCAGTTAATTTCAGCTCGATGTCCAGGGATAACGATATGATGCAATCCATGAGCAGAACCATGGATAAAATGAAAGAAATGAAAATGACGGGTGATTTTGATGCTGATTTTGCTGGCATGATGATTATGCACCATCAGGCTGCTATAGATATGAGCGAAGTGGAAGTTAACAAAGGTGCAGATACGCAGATTAAAACAATAGCACAAATATTATTATGGCACAAAAAGCAGAGATAGAAAAACTAGAGAAGTTTATTACCGGCTACAAAACTCAGCAAGTTGAACATGAAAAAAAAGATGAATTGCACAAGGAGTTGGATGTCACTATGCGTTCTATGATGGATAAAATGACTACCATGCAAATGACGGGCAATACTGATAAAGATTTTGTGATGATGATGATTCCTCACCATGAGGGAGCTAAAACAATGGCGGAGCATCAAGTGAAGCATGGTAAAAATGCCGAGTTGAAAAACATGGCGCAAAAGATGATTACAGACCAGGCGAAAGAAATTGCGGAACTTAAAGTGTGGCAAGCCGCGCAAAAATAAATTGATTTGATAAAATTTTGGATTATGCTTTCGGATTTTCCGCCTCTGCATCCAGCCATTGTCCATTTCCCAATTGCCCTGCTTTTACTTGCGGGCATATTTGGTACACTATCCCTTTTTTACAAACGCGAGTTCTGGAAAGATTTAACACTGAAGTGCTTAATCGTTGGTGTTGTGTTCACCCCTTTTGCGGTTTTAACCGGAATGCTAGCGGAACAAAACCTTCAACATAATGAGGCCATACATGAAATTTTGGTAATTCATAAGTATATCGGGTTTGCGATTCTATTTCTATTCCAAATTTTACTTGTATGGTTTTGGCTTCGAAGAAAACTCTTTGGCAATAAAGAATATGTCGCATGGGTGTTTGGGCTTTTAGCAGGCAACCTGTTAATACTATATCAAGGCTATTTGGGCGGTGAAATGGTTTATACCCATGGCGCAGGTGTAAAAGCAATGCAGATGGAAATGGGGAGTGAGAATCAATCCGGTCACGATCATGCCGGGAAAAAAATGGAGATGAACGACTCCTCAAAAACAAACCATGACCACAATGAGAAATCGAATCATTCCGAAGAATCAATGAAAGACGGATCAATGAAGGGAAGGGAGGACATGAAGGATAGTGATGCTAAGGCGCATACCAATATGAAAGGAATGGATAATAAAGAAGATGCGCACAGTATGAAAAAAATGAAAGGACTGAACATGGAAAATGCTAAGAGTGCCAAGCACAACATGACAAGAATGGACAGTGTGAAAAACACAAAAGAGATGTCCGGTATGCACGATAGGAAGGATACCTCTGCCATGAACATGCCTGCCCGTCCGTCAGGCGGGGACGATATGAAGAACATGAAGATGCCGGAACAAAATGCCATGGATACAATCCGATTCCCCGACAACAACCCCGCCCTGAGAAAAACAAAAAAGCCAATTAAGCAATAAGTTAATTTCAATGAAATCCCTTTTTTTCTTTTTATGGTTCATTCCATTTTGCAGCCTCGCGCAAAGTAATCACTCTATAAATACGGATGGGGTGAAAGAATCGTGGACAAGAAAACCAACAGCATACAACAAATTCTTACAACCCACCGAACGCAACACAGAAAAACTTTACATAGGAAAAACAGTGGAGTATGATTTATATGTCAGAGATTCCATGGTAAACTTTACTGGCAAACACCGACATGCAATAGCCATCAATGGGCAAATTCCTGCACCCATTCTGGAATTTACGGAAGGCGATACTGCTATTATCCGAGTACACAACCAGATGAAGATGGAGACTTCCATTCACTGGCACGGTATATTGTTACCTAACAAAGAAGACGGTGTTCCTTATTTAACCACCTCACCCGTTGAAGCTGGAGAAACGTACACGTTCACTTTTCCACTTATTCAGAGCGGTACATATTGGTACCATTCGCACACCATGCTGCAGGAGCAAAGCGGACTGTACGGTTCTATTGTAATACATCCTGCCACACCGGAGCCAAATCTAAAAGAATATGTATTGATGTTATCAGACTGGACGGATGAGAATCCCCATCAGGTATTACGTTATTTAAAACGCGCAGGTGAATGGTATGCCATAAAAAAGGGAGCCTTACAAAGTTATGGCGAAGCTATTGCTGCTGGTTATTTTAAAGATAAAGTAAAACAGGAATGGCAGCGCATGCCCGCCATGGATGTGTCGGATGTCTACTACAATAAATTCCTGATGAACGGGCAGGAAAAAAATTATTTTAAAGATGCCAAGCCCGGAGAAGTGATACGGCTGCGAATTATCAATGGTGGGGCGTCCACTTATTTTACATTACAATATGCTAATAGTTACATGCGGATCATTGCTGCCGATGGGATTAATGTCACTCCAATCTCCGTAAACAAATTAGAAATTGCTGTTGCAGAAACCTACGATGTATTGATTACCGTTCCCCAAAGTGGGGCTGCCGAATTAAGGGCTACCTCGTGGGATGTAATGGGATATTCGTCTGCCTATTTCGGCAATGGAGACCTGATGAACGCTCCTGAAATCCCCAGGCTCAATTACTTTAAAATGATGCGGGAAATGGGGAGCATGAACATGAATGGTATGAGCATGAGAAGTATGGACATGGATGGCATGGACATGGGAAATAAGGAAAAGTCGAGTATGAATGATCATAAAACTATGGATATGAAGGACATGAAAATGCCGGACGATACCATCCCTAAAAATAGCGATGGAGATATGGGCAACATGAAGGACATGGACATGAGCAACATGCAGGGAATGGATATGGCAGTGCCCGGTGATTTTAACTATGATATGCTGCGGGCGTTGCACCCCACCACCTTGGATGCTGCATTAAAGCCACGAGAAATCAAATTAAGTCTCACTGGCAATATGCTGCGATATGTATGGTCTTTTGATTTTAAAACTTTATCAACTGCCGATAAAATCCTGATCCGGAAAGGAGAAAGAGTACGTTTCATTTTAACAAATAATACCATGATGCGCCACCCTTTGCACCTGCACGGCCACTTTTTCCGTTTTGTAAATGCACAGGGTGAATATTCACCGATGAAGCATACGTTCGACATCAAACAAATGGAAACCGTTACCATTGAGTTTGAAGCAAACGAAGACCAAGACTGGTTTTTTCATTGTCATATCTTATATCACATGATGGCCGGCATGGCACGTGTGGTTAGCTATGAGGGCAGTGAACAAAATGAATTTGCAAAAACAGGTTACAAAAAAGTAAAAAAGGAAGACAATATGCTGTATCCCTGGTTCGATTTATCGGCACACTCACAGGGCGCATGGCTAGACGGAAATATTTCAAATAATAAAAACGCATTGGAGTTTGAGGGAAGGGTCAGTTGGAAAGGAGACTTTGAAACAGAAACACATCTGCTTCGCTACCTTGATAAAAACCAATTCCTGGCTTTTTATGTGGGCTATGATTACCGTAAAAACAAGACATTGCCGCTATTTGAGAAGACGAACAGCAAAGACAATCGGCACGTATTTGATGCAGGTTTTTATTATCTGCTTCCAATGCTCATTCGGTCAGAGTGGAGAATTGACAATACAGGCAGGCTTCGCCTTCAGTTGGAAAGAAATGATTTACCGTTGAGCAATAATTTCTTTTTTGACGGACGGGTAAATACCGATAAAGAATACACGGTAAGCTTTCGATATATGGTAAGCAAATATTTTTCTGTCAGTACTAATTATGACAGTGATTATAAATGGGGTGCTGGTTTAACGCTGCACTATTAATTAAACCCACTACATTAAAAAAAACACGGAAATGAAAATTCATAAATTACAGCACAATGTCACATCCGATTACAGGCATTTCAAAAAAATATTGCTAGTGATATTCTGGTCTTTTGTAGCTATGTGTATCTATTGAAAACTCCTCCTAATAAAACCCATTTCAATGTCTCTCCCGAAATTGTTCTTTAGTCGATGACAGTAGTAATCAATTATCTTTTAAAACCCAACGCGCTACCGCCACATTTTGCCGCAGAGCCGTCAAATGTGTATTGTATATAATAGATACCAGTAGCATTGCAAGGGTAGGCAATTGCTGAAATAAATTGACCGTTGATTTTGCTAGTTGCAACTTTATTTCGGCCCGAGTCAAATAGCGTAACAACAATCCCATCGGTGGCTGTGCCCGTTGCGCAAATGTTAATCATGTATTGAGTTCCTTTGGTGAAAACATACGAGTATTCTACCTTATCCTTTGCCCCACTGCCACCATCTATTTTATAGCTTTTTAGAAAGTTAAAACCTGTAGCCAGTTTAGGAATACAAGTATTGCTGAAATTTTCTGGATCGCACTGCCCAATCAGTTCGGAAGAAGTGATACCGGCCATCATCAGGAGTGAGAATAAAAGGACTAGTTTTTTCATGTGTTTAAAATATTCAAATATTAACCGATAATTTTATTTCTAATCGAATTGGTAATGGTCTTAATGTTTGCTACGTCCTCATTCGTGATTTGAATAGTAGTTGTGCTGTTGTCTTTAATAATGGCTACACCATCAATTACTTCCATAGTCGATTCTTTGTAGGTATAGATAATGTTGATTTTATCAAAAGCGCCCTTCAATTGCTCCATATCTTTCAATAAGGATGCCATATTTTCGTCAGTGTCTTTATAAAAAGAAAGAAGCAATACAATTTGTTCAAGAATTATTTTTTGCCCGCCAATGGTTTCTTGCAATTGCTTATTTTTTGTGTCCTTGGAGGCCACTTGACAGGTAATGTGCATGGCTTCTACCCAGCCTCCTGACAGCAAAAGAACGCTGAGATTAGACCTTCCCTGATTTTGAAGGTATGCGTTTATGCTGTTGAAGTTTTGGGTAGTGATCAGCAATAAGGAATCAAGATTTTTGCTATTGCTGGCCAATCTGCCGATAGTTTCTATATCAAAGAACTGGCCAATGTTCAATCCATCGGCTAACGATTTAATCGATCTCAAAAACTTAATACCTTCCTGGTTCTGCTCATAGATGTTTGTGTACCCCAAATCCGTACCATAGATGCCGAGATTAAGCGCTTTCTTAAAATTGGTATTATAAGCCGATAGATTGTCCGGAGGATTTAAAAGTCCATTGTCATATTTTGTTCCCGACTCCTTTAATAGAACAGAAATTTCTAGCGGGCTGGGAATTTGCTGCAACACGCTATTGATCACCTCCTGATCAATAGTAGGGCCTGAATTTTTTACGGAATCAAGGCTTTCTTGAAAAGCCTTATCATCCGGCTTTTTGCCTGTGCCACAGGCAACTAAAACTGCTGTTGCAAGCACTACCCATAGAGTTCTCATGACCATAAAATTATGTTACAAAACTACAAAATCAGCCTTCCTTACCAAACAAAACATTTCACCTACTTCCTCTTCGGAATATTCACTTTACCGAAGGAATCAACCATTTTTCGCACCCATTCAAAGTACAGGGCAATGTATAACATTAAGGACATTATCCAGATAACCAGAATATCAAAAATAAATGTACTCACAGCCAGTCCCAATAAATTCTTTTCAGGCAAGAAGAAAGCCGCACGATAATCTAATAAGCTGCTTGGTTTTGGATCTTGAAAGATGGGATTGATTTGTTGGATTAATGCTCCCTTGTACTCAATCAATCTATCATCTGTATTTATATTTTTTACCAGGTCGGAAAGACTTTCATTGTGATACTTATTTTTCTCCGCATTGATGTTGAATCCATTCTTCTCATAAAAGGCCATCTTCCTTTCAACAAGTAAAACATTATCGTTATAAATTTTCTGATAGTGGCCACGATACTGCTCTATGTAGCCGGCAAGCAACATGCCCATGGTTTTGGAATACTTGTCCGCTGCGAGCACTTCATTCAAATCAATTTTTTCAAACCCGGGTTTAAATGGTTCTTCCACTAAAACAGAATGAATGATTTTCAAATTGCTGGTCACTAACCTTTTTATTGAATCATTTTTGCTTTCAAAATTTTCAAGAACAAACCGATTTCGTTTTTGAAGTTCATCGGCCATGTAGGCGGCTTTAAAATCAGATTGTGATTGACCTTTTTCATAGTCATAGTAAGACGATTCGTACTCGTTGCTTTTAAATTGATAGGTGGCCATCGCCTCATACGCCCAGCGCGAAGCCATCATATCGGCAACGATCGGCACCTTGCCTTTTGTGCTGATCAGGTTATTTAATTTTTCAAAACTAAAAAGTAAACCGCTCAGGATCATTTGAGGGATGAGCAATAACGGAATCATCACATACACGGTAACGGCCGAATTGAACGCAGACGAAATATTCAATCCCAAAACATTGGCAAAACATGAAGTTGTAAACAGCACGAACCAAAAAGCAAACGTCATACCGTGTATTTCCAGTATTAGATTTCCTACAACCACAAACATGAAGGTTTGAATGGCGGACAGCAAGAACAAAATGGTAAGCTTTGAAAGGAGGTAGCTGTTCCAACTAAGGTTTAAAAAGGATTCGCGTTTTAAGATTTTTCGGTCGCGGATAATTTCTTCTGCGCTTACCGTTAACCCCATAAATAAGGCTACAATAATACTCATCAACATGAAGGCTGGAATATTCTCATTGAAACGGAAAATATATTCCTTTCCGCCCGGAGCACTTTTATACTTGATAATAAAGGCGAGTATAAGAGCCAATAAGGGTGCCTCCAGAAGATTGATAAGCAGATATTGCTTGTTGCTCAACTTGGCCAGAAAATCACGCTTCGTAAAAATTGCTATCTGCTTGATTTTTGTTGGAATAAAAAGTGCAACAGGAGGTTGTTCCTTTACATCCTCTACACGATTTACCTTGAACTGTTTCGCATACATTTCGTGCCATTGCGGTGGCGTTACTTTCCGCTTATTTGTTGGTTGACCGTATTCGTCAACAACCTTTGCTTCTATAATATTAAAAATCTGTTCCGGATTAACGTTACCACAGGTCTCACATTGGCCACGGTTGCTATCCACTTGATGAGTTGCTTTTTTAAAGTAGGTAACTGCCTCAACCGGATTGCCATAGTAGGAAGGAAATCCTCCGGTATCCATAATAATCATCTTATCAAACATCTTGTAGATGTCTGATGATGGTTGGTGGATCACCACAAAAATAAGTTTGCCTTTCAGCGAAAGCTCTTTGAGTAAATCAATGACATTTTCCGAATCGCGCGAAGACAAACCGGAAGTAGGCTCGTCAAGGAATAAAATAGCGGGCTCCCGAATTAATTCTAATGCAATGTTTAAGCGTTTGCGTTGGCCTCCACTTATTTTTTTATCGAGCACGCTTCCTACGGTCAGGTCTTTTCGTTGATCAAGCCCCAGGTTTTCCAGCACTTGCATCACCCGCTGATGAAGCTGCTCTTCCGTGAAATTGGCGAAGCATAACTTTGCGTTATAATATAGGTTTTGATAAACAGTCAGTTCTTCAATCAGGAGATCATCCTGCGATACAAATCCAATTACACCTTGAATTTTACTCTTTTCGGTGTGTATATTAAATCCATTGATAAGAATATCGCCTTTGTTTGGCTTTTCAAGACCTGCCAATGCCAATAATAAAGTTGTTTTTCCGGCTCCACTGGCACCCATGATACCAATTAACTTTCCCGGGCCTTCAGAGATCATTACATCACGCAAACCAACGGCACCATTTGGAAACTTAAACTCCTCAATGTTGGCATTGAAAGAGAGTTTAGTGGTTTTGATCTCTTCATTAAAGTTGGCTACGAGGTCGCTATAATATAGAGCATCTCCTGCTTGCGTTTTTATGGTGCTTCCATGCGAAAAAAGATAAACACGGTTGGGCTTCATGATAAACCCATTTAGCACATTGGACTGTTCGCCCATATATTTTGTAAAATACATGTCCACACTGCTCACGCGCATGAATACCAAGCTTCCTTCAATGTGAGCATGAACATGTTTTTGTAAATCGGCAGACTTTGTTTCTGTGGAATCAACAAGAAGAATGTCAGGGAAGTTGAGCTCTTCTATTTTTTCTGATACGGCAAAGGTCTCAATAAGCTTATAGGCATCTTTTACAATATTAAAAACCGTGGAAACGGTATTAATGATTTCTAATCGCTGTGGTGTGAAATTTTTGTCTGAACCAACTAATTCCAGCAATTTGATCAATACGATTACTTTCTGTTTTTGAGTAAGGGTTTTGTTGATTTTCTTACAAATTCCAAGGGTTTTTACGGAGTCTTTAACGGAGGTGAGCTTATTTTTTTCTCCCTCATCGGCTGTTCCTTGTTTGCTGTAGCCGGAATAACTGTCGTATAGCTCGAGGTATTCTTTAATGGAATCCTGGTCTAGCTCCGTCTGGAAGAAGTTAATTACAAACTGGCGCTCATTTTCAGTAACACCACCGTCTTGTTTGGTAATGATGGCAAAAAGCTGGGTAAGTGCTTTGAGTATTTCTTCACTCATTCTTTAGAAGTTAATCGTTATCTGTTAACCGTTAATCGTTGTCTGCATACAAATACGATTAACGATTGACTTTTAACGTTTCACGGATAGCGAATTAATACGTTTTAAATTCAAATGGAATTTCTACCAATTCAGAAAATTCTTCACCTGCTTCCTCCATGTCCTCGTCATCTTCATGAAAATACCACATGATTTTCATGCCCTTGATATCTTCCAGTGCGGAGAGTACATCCAGGATAAGTTTGGAAGAAGAGGTGTTGAAATATTCCAGCTTTAGGGTGAAGTCCGTGGAAGGGTTTGGGTCTGCTGCATAGGCTTCAAGCCATTCCAATACAGGTCTATAAAATTCTGCTGAATCTTCGGGCAACGAGCGGCCTGAGATTTCAAAAATTCCGTTTTTCTTATCCAGGATAATTTTCGGTGTATCCTCAGTTCCTTCAAGATTTAAAATTTCCATGATCTATACCGTTTTTAATTTTTTGAGTCGATTACTAATTATTCTTTTTCGCGTGAAACATTCACCTTCAGGCAAAAGAAACTGTGGTCGTCATCCATTTCAGGAAACTGAAACTCAATTTTTTCTCCCGACTTACGCGCCATATCTACAAAGCCAAGGCCTGCTCCGCCTTTCTCTGAGATCTGCGTGTTCTTGATAATGTTCTTATACATTTCTTTCAGGCCTTCTTTGCTCTGGCTGTTGAGGTGTTCCAGGTTTTTGGTGAGCGCTGGCACGTTGCTTTTTGAAATGGGATTGCCCGTCATGATGCAATACCGGCCATCATCTTTGGAAATCATGAAGATGGCACTTTGGCTGATCAGCGAACCAGCTCTTGTCCCGTGTTCGCTGCTGTGCTTCACAATATTCTGAAGTGCCTCCACCATCACGTTAAAAACCTTTCGCTTAATACTTGATTCTTCTCCAGAGGAGTCAAGGTTGCGCTCAGCCATGGCCAGAATTGATTTGGTGCTTTCCTGGGTGAAGTCACCCTCGTATACCAGAATCAATTTCTGGGACATCATAGTCCGGTGCAGGTCGTAGATAAAGTTCATTGCTTTAGAGTTTGAAGTTCCGAATTTATAAGTTTTATAGATAACTGTTCAGTAATTCCTTGCCGCTTTAAAATTTAATACCAATTAATAGCACGTCATCGGTTTGTTTGTGGTTGGCTCGCCAGCTTTCCCATTCCTGATCAAACGTTGTCATAGCTTCTGCCATGGGCTGATGGTGCACTTTTTCAATGATTTCCCTGACTTTCTTAGGCCCAAACTTGCGAACCTCTGCGCCACCAAACTGGTCGGGGAATCCGTCTGAACTAAAGTAGATCGAATCGCCTTTCCCCACCTTGAATTTTGTAGTGGTGAAGTTAGTTTGGTTCTTATAAATACCGCCACCGATCGGGAATTTATTTCCTTTAATTTCATCCATTACACCACCTTTCATCATGTAAAGCGGGCGGTGTGCACCGGCATATTCCACCTCACCTTTCACCGTATCGATGCGGCATAGTGCGATGTCCATTCCATCTTTGGTAGCGGAGTCATCCTGATCTTGACGTAGCGTTTGGGTCACACCTTCATCCAATAAATCAAGTATTTTACCAGGTTCGGAGATTTTCCGGCTGCGTACAATGTCGTTCAACAGGAAGTACCCGATAAGGGAAAGCAATGCACCCGGAACACCATGGCCGGTGCAATCCACAGCCGCAATGAAAATATCATTTTTTATCTGAACAAACCATGGGAAGTCTCCGCTTACTACATCGCGCGGTTTATATAAGATAAACGAATCGGGCAATGATTTGCTGATTATCCTGCTGTTCGGCAGAATGGCATTTTGAATCCGCTTGGCGTAGTTGATGGAATCATTGATCTTTTTGTTTTTATTCTGGACATCCAGTTCAATGATTTTACGCTCCGTGATGTCGTGCGAAACAACAAGCACTGATTCAATGACTTCATTCTCATCATATTCCGGAATGGCATTTACTTGCATGACCCTGGCGCCCATTTCCGATGGGAAGTCCATTTCGGTAGAGACTTTATCATTTGAGGCATTAACTTGCTCCACTACGCGCAGCCAACCCTCCAGGATTTTAGAGTCTAACTCAGCTTCTTTAATTTTTTTATTCAGGAACTGGCTTGGCTCTTTTCCAGTATACGTTTCAATAATAGGGTTGATGTACGAGATCGATTCATTCTCCAATCGGGCGATGAGGTCAAGGGAGTTTTCAGAGAGAGCCTGCATCTTGCTGCGCATCCTTTGCTCAAGTTCGGCTCTTCTGCGTTCGGTAATGTCGCGTGAGTTTAAGATATATCCATGAATGGCGGGATTGGACATGAAGTTAGTTCCTGTCGATTCCAGCCAGATATACTCTCCTGCCTTGGTTCTATATTCA
Organism: Bacteroidia bacterium; assembly: GCA_031419815.1. Lineage (GTDB taxonomy): Bacteria > Bacteroidota > Bacteroidia > Cytophagales > Cyclobacteriaceae > ELB16-189. The sequence continues at coordinate 8,104 of JANOLM010000620.1, read as the reverse complement.
AATTGGAAAGTGACTTTTTGATCGGGGTCTTCACGAAGCTGCTTGAAAATATTTTGATATACTTCGCGTCCGTCAGGATGAACCTTATCGCTGTCGTTGCTGCCTTGCATTGCTTTTTGAGTATAGCCGAGGATCGTTTCTACCGAAGGGGAGATATACCGTATCGTTCCATCTTCCTCATAGATCGTGATTACCTCCGATGCATTCTCCAGCAACAACTGCATCCGCTTTTGAGTACGGCTCACTTCTTCAATTTGCTCTTCCAGCTTTATGTTGGAGTGTTTCAGTTCTTCCTGGGTTGCTAGCATCTCTTCGGCATTTTGACGAAGCACTTCCTGCTTTTCTTTTAGTTCACCGCTCATGGCCTGTGATTCGGCCAACAGTCTGCGGGTGCGCTCGTTTACTTTGATGTTAAAGATGGTGCGTGCCAGAATCAAACTTAGCTCCTCCACAAACTTCACCTGCGATGGATCAAACTTATTGAAGCCTGCAAATTCCAACACACCGTACACCTCTTCGTTGGTAATCAACGGCACGATGAGAATACACTTAGGTTTTTGATCACCCAGAATACCAGAGGTAATGCTCATGTAATCATCCGGCACCTCCGTGCGCAAGACTGTATCTTGTTCAACAGCTGCCTGGCCTACGAGGCCTTCGGCAAACCGGAAACTTTTCTTTAAGTATTTCTTTCGGTTGTAAGCGAAGCTGTAACGAAGTTCAATTTGTTTTTCGGCTCCTTCATTGTTCACCACGTAGAAGGCACCTTGGATAGCTCCGATTTTACCGATGATAAACTTGACAACATCATCACCAAGAGCATCAAGGGTGTCATGCAAGCGAAGAATTTCGCCAACTTCTGCCACACCGCGCACAATCTTATTGCGTTCGGTGTCCCTTCGTTCATTTTCTACCAGGTTGTCGCGCATGTTCATCAGCGCAAGACCTAGCGTATCATTTTCACTGGCAGGCTGGAAAGCTGCGTCAAATTTTCCTTCCCCTACTTTTTGTGCAAACTCCGCATTGTTCTTTAGGGCATCCACCAAATCATCCACTTTGGATGACATTAGCCCAAATTCATCTGTGGTTTTAGAATCAGATTTTTCCGGAAGCACTCCTTTTGAAACCATCTCCAGTGTGTTTCTCATGGAGTTGAGTGGTAGTGTTAGTGTTCGTGCGAAAACCATGGATAAGGCCACAGACATTAAGATGATGGCAAACGCGGCAAACATATAAATCCGTGTTAGCTCTTTGCCTTGAGAATTAATTTCGTCAATGTCGATTTTAGTAACGAGTGCCCAATTGGCAGCGTTAATTTTTCTCCACACAGCCAACACTTCTTTGTTTCGATAGTCAGTAGTTAAACCAGAACCATTTTTATTTTCTAACGCTGCCAGTATCGTTCTTGAAGCTTTGGCATCAGCCATTAATATTTTTTGCACAGAACCTGGATCATTGCGAAGAGGGCTAAGAAGTATGATCCTTTTTGTTATCGGGTCTTGTTTTGCAACAAAGGTTTCACCGGTGTTCCCCAATCCATGGGTGTCGGTAAGAAATTTAAAAGATTCGTCCAGATCAATTTTTATGATAATCAAATGAGCGTCAACACGTGCGCCAACAAATACCGAGTAATTATTTCCCTCTTTTTTTACATGGCTAAAATGAATTTCTTTAGAAGCCAGATCAAAGAAAGAACCATCGGGGTCGGGGATGTTATTTCCTGCTTTAAATCTTTCATCTGTGGAAGACTGGATGAGACCCCTATTGTCTGTGATCAGTATCTGACCGAATGAATAAATCTCTTTCAGGTTATTTAAATAATCGGTTAACGGATCGCTTTGGTTAGATGCCGCAGAACCAACTCCATCAGGGCCACCGTTTGAAGGTGCGCTTAAAATATTTCTAAATGCCTCTGAACTTTGGATGAGCTTCACGGAAGACCTGATTTTTTCAAGATGCGCGTTCATCAGTTCTGCTCTATTGTCTGCAACCACCGAAAGATTGGTGTTCAGTTTATCAAGTGTTGCCTCACGATTGATGTTGTAGGTGAAGAAACTGACTGCCATCAGGGTGATGATCGCAAGGATGAGCACCAGCCCTGTGATCTTTGCACTTATACTTATATTTCTAAACATGGCTAAGACTTTCTAACTAATTTAATTGTTCAACCAGAACTTGTGCCATTTCATCCAACTGTTTGCGAATACTCTCTTTTAAAGGCATAAAGGTAGCCAGCTCTACCACTGCTTTCACCTTACCTGATTTTTTCAGAGTTATCATAAATAAATAATTGGGCGATGCACTACCAAGCCCACTGAGAATAGTAATGTAGCCGGTTGGAATATCCTCAATGTACATGCTAATTCCCGAGGTTGCCGCCTGCCCTACTAGCCCTTCTCCAAACTCAAAACGGATGATATTGTTTTCATCCATGTTTATGGCATATCCGCTTTCCATTTGCAACATAGGGATGTCATTCAATAAAATTACTTTATATAGCGCTCCCTGACCCGCCTCTACCTGACTACATAGCAGGTTGAGACCTTCCTGGAAAATTTCTTTCTCACCTTTTAAGTTTTGGAGTGCCTTGCGGAAGGAAGTAGCATTGGCTGATTCCAATGCGCCTTCGGTGTTGGTGGCTTGTCGGGTGGCATCAGTGGAATCTTTTTTCTTTTCCCGGTAAACAATTACTTCTTTTTTTGCACGTGTAGAGATATTGATTGCAGCAACACCTATAAGGAAAGTTAAGCCGGTAACGATGAAAAGTTTCATGAACACACCCTGGGCAAGTGCCATGTTATGAACATCAATGGCCTGGCTGAACATCATATCATGCGGAAGCGTGTACATCACATAGGCGGATGCCAGAATCCCAGCAAAGAAAAACACCGTTACGATCAAGCTTAGCTTGGTGGGGTCTTTTAAGGAATTTAGAAACCTGTTGATCATCTGTATTGCTTATCTAGTTCTTTTAAAAAATCTATTATCAAATCCACTTTCATGACGTGATCAATCGTAGTGAGGGCCATTGCTGCTTTGGGCATCGTATCAATCATACATTCGGCCGGCTCCTGCACAATAGTGATCCCGCCCCTGTCTTTAATATATTTCATGCCCATTCCTCCATCGCGATTTGCCCCAGATAATAGAATACCAATCAACTTATCGCGATAAGCATAAGAGGCCGTTCCCAATGTTATATCTATCGCAGGCCGTGAGTTGTTAATCATCTCTTCTGTGGACATGGCAAAGTGATGCCCTAACTCCACCGACATGTGATAGTTGGAAGGAGCCAGATACACTCCGCCCTTCCTAATGGTTTCCTTGTCATATGGTTCTGTTACTTGAATCACGCTTTTTAATGATAGTGCTTCCACAAATCCGTTTCGCACATGCTTCAACCTGTGAAGGCACATGATAATGGGCAACGGAAAACCTTTTGGCAATTGTGATAAAATCTTAACAATTCCCTGGAAGCTGCCAGCTGACCCTCCTATAACAACGGCTTTGTAGCTGTTATTTAAGTTGTATTTATTCATGGGTTAAGCCTCCCTAATCCTTTATTTTTTTATAAACCTTTTCCTCGTTGTTTACCACAATAAATTTGGAGGCAATGTCGCACCAGATCAGCGACTCTTTGGAGCCGATGGCAAGGTATCCGTATTTGAATAAGCTATCGTGAAATTTCTTGAGCACTTCGTTTTGCAATGTCTGGTTGAAATAAATCATCACATTTCTGCATAAGATAAGGTCAAACTTGTTGAAAAGTTCTCCCACTACCAGATCGTGTTTACGGAAGGAAACATTCTTCAATAATGTCTTATCAAATACAGCTTTACCGTTTTCTTCTTTAAAATAATCCTTCAGTGATCCCTTGCCTTCTAACCGAATATAATTTTTCTCATTTAGTTCCATATTCTTGATCGGATACGAGCTGGCCTTTGCCTTTTCCAAAATATTTGTATCAAGGTCAGTGGCAATAATGGTAACATCTTCATGAATGCCCATTTCTCTTAACAGGATGGTCATAGAAAGAACCTCTTCACCGGACGAGCAGCCGGCATGCCATATTTTAAATTGCTTGTGGTTGAGAAGAATGCCCGGGATGATTTCATCGCGCATCACACGCCAGAAGCCAGGATCGCGAAACATCTCGGTTACGTTTACAGTAAGCTCATCCAAAAACTCTTCAATAAAAGCTGGGTTATCAGTGAGTTTTTTTATCAAAGCCTCCAACGTCAGATTCTTTAATTCAAGCATGCGTAAAATCCTTCTCTTAAAGGAAGACATAGCGTAATTCCTGAAATCATAGCCATGCTTTGACTGGATGAGTTCTGTTATTCTTTTGAGGTCTGCAATATCAATGTCCTGAATCACTATGAAAGATTTACGGTCTGAAAATGATATCTGTGCTTAAAAACTAGTCCCAAAAATAGCGTAGCCAGGGCCTGTTAAAAGACTTAATCACCGAGAAATATTACATATGTTGAATCCCCGGTGGTGCCAACTAAAATGGGCTTTCAAGATAGGTGTAATACCTGCTTTCACAAAGATTTTTGGTTATTCCTGAGGACTTTTATGGCCAGGCAAGGATTATATGGTAAGGATCTATCAGGGCTCTTTCCAGGGATGGATAAAGATTGGAGGGCATTCGTTCTTTTTCTTTGGCAAATGCACATTCTTTTTCGCGTGAAGGATATTTGATTTTTTATTATAACTATTTGATTTTCACTACATAGCAACGCTATTCTCCGTCATATCTGTTCCTGGTCGCGGTAGGTTCAGCCATGTTTGTCTCAAAACATTTAAAGGAGATCGTTTAATTTATTCCAGACTCTTCCCATCAAAACCGAAAGGCAGAAGTGAAAGGGCCGAAGCACATCGGATCCATTTTTCACCTGGCCCCAGCATGATCACTTCGATGGGCTTTTGCTGACGTTGCTCAAACTCCAACATTACCTGCCTGCAGGCACCGCAAGATGCTGCCGGAGATAGTTCTTTATGATTTTTCTTATGAGCCACCACAGCCAACTTCATGATTCTTTTTCCCGGAAACTGGGCAGCAGCAGCATACAAGGCCACCCTTTCGGCACACATACAAAGAGGATAGGACGCGTTCTCCTGATTGGCCCCGGTTATCAACGTGCCATCTTCAAGGATAATGGCCGAGCCCACACAAAATTTAGAGTAGGGTGAATATGAATGCGCAGTGGCTTCTTTTGCTTTGTGAACAAGGTACTTCGATTCTGAGTCGAGGTCTTCTATATGATCATAGGTGGTGAACTCTTTCATAAAGAAGATTTTAGTTTAGACGAATATGAAAGTTAGTAAAAAGTTGAGAGTATAACCTCACACTATCCAAATTGGGTGTACCCCAATTTGCAGATTTTGTTACGGCATCAAGTGCCACAATTACAAATTGCAACTATAAACCCTCCAGGGTCTTTTAATGAAACAAACAGACCTTAGAGGATTTGATTAAATTCTTGCCCTTTGACGTATGTCGCAAAACATAAATATCAAAAATGCAATTTGTCGGACACCCGCCAAATTCATCTACTATCAAATCAACCCTATTTCAATATGCCCATAGTTTTTGCTTCGTTCCCAATTAGCTTTGCTTTATGAATAAAATCTTAGTGCTGGGCGCGGGCCGCTCTTCTTCCTCCTTAATTTCATATTTGCTGGCGCAAGCTAAAACCAATCATTGGCAAATTGTAGTGGGCGATGTTTCCGAACAGGCTGCACAGGATCGTGTTGCTAATGCTGGCAACGGAAAGGCAATTCGATTTGATATTGCTGATGGGGAATCCAGCAAAGCTGCAATCGCTTCTGCGGATGTGGTGGTCTCGTTGATTCCGGCACACCTTCATCCACTTGTAGCGAAGATCTGTCTGGCCGAAAAAAAACATTTGCTTACAGCCAGCTATGTTTCAGACGAAATGAAATCATTTCACAACGAAGCTCAATCAAAAGGGCTATTGTTTCTAAATGAATCTGGTCTCGATCCTGGCATTGATCACATGAGTGCCATGCAAGTGATTGATAAGATAAAAGCAAACGGAGGACAGCTTACTTCTTTTGAATCATTTACAGGTGGATTGATTGCGCCCGAGACCGAACCCGAAAACCCGTGGCGCTACAAATTCACATGGAACCCACGTAACGTGGTGATGGCCGGACAAGGCACTGCCAAGTTTTTACAAAATGGAGCCTATAAGTTTATTCCCTACCAACAACTTTTTCAGCGCATCACGCCCGTTACCGTTCCTGGTTTTGGTGAGTACGAGGGTTATGCCAACCGAGACTCTTTAAAGTATTTAGAAACATACGGCTTGCATGGAATAAGAACCATGTTGCGCGGCACCTTGCGAAACAAAGGATATTGCCCTGCGTGGAACATATTGGTGCAACTGGGGTGCTGTGATGATACGTTTCAACTGGAGGGTGTTGAAAAAATGAATCACCAGGACTTTATAAATGCTTTTCTTGATTTTCATTCTTCTCATTCGGTAGAGGAAAAACTCTGTTCGGCCTTTAACCTTCAGCCTCAGGGTGAGGAGATGAAACGGTTTCGCTGGAGTGGATTATTCTCTGAAGAGAAAATAGGCTTAAGCACCGGTACTCCCGCCCAGGTGATGGAACACATCCTCAACAAAAAATGGAAACTAAAAGCAGGCGATAAAGATTTTATTGTGATGTGGCATCGCTTCCGGTTTGAGTTGGATGGAAAGGTAAAAGAAATTCAGGCACACCTCACCGCCACTGGCGATAACGAGATCAATACGGCCATGGCCAAAACGGTGGGATTGCCCTTAGCTATTTCCACGAGGCTTTTGATGCAAGGCAAAATCAAAAGCAGAGGAGTGGTAATACCGGTGATGAAAGAAATGTATGATCCCGTGCTGCGCGAGTTAGGTGAATTGGGGATTCGCTTGAGCGAGGTGGAGATTTAATTTTTCCATAACTAGATTCTGATTTGAAAAAATTAGGCAGTGAAGACTATCACGCATTTTAAGAGGCTGTGTAAAAATCAAATTTCCAAAGTCCAAGCCTGGGTTCGTGTCCGCACGAAACTTCGCCTTGGTTCGTGGCCGCACGAAACACGGAATTTGTTTTGAGTATACAGAAGTGTTCGTTATGATACGAAACAGGGCTTGGGAGACGTGTGATGTTCCATTACATTCCTTATTTTTTATTTGTTAAATCGTAGTGTCTAAATCCTCTGCTGTTGTCTTAACTTTGAAAAGTATGATTAGGTACGTTCACTTTTTGGCCCCATTAATATTTCTCTTTAATACATCTGGCACGACCCTTTTTGCACAGAAAAAGAGTGATTTAACACCTGAGGCAATAATCGATAGATTCATTGTGAAAATAGGTGGAGAGAAATGGCGGAGTTTGAAATCAAGAAAGGAAAATGCTTATGTGGAGTATGAAGAAGACAAAAATTCTGTCATACCGAATAAAAGCGATGATCGAATAAAAATCGATTTGACCCCCGGCCTGTCCATCGAAGTGCATAATTTTTCAGGTGATCTAAGAAACATTTTCGTATTCAAGCCCGAGTGTAACTGGTATTACTCAAGCGGAAGCCGAATAGTTAAGTTTTTCGGACCCGAACTCATTACGTTTAAAAATACGTTTCCAAGAACTGAGCTGATGGAGATTCTTAATCTTGAACCTATGAAAAAGGTTTACATTGAAGATACACTTTATCGGGTGGACTTTAACGACATTAGGCAACTCAATGGAAAACAATCATTATTTTTTGGGATGAATTCGGGTTTGCTATACAAAAGAACAATGACGAGCAAAACCGATGTTCATTGGGAGTTTCACTTTCTTAATTACAAAGAATCGCAAGGTTTTTCTGAACCTCACCTGATTAAGTTAGTAAGCAATGGAAAAGATTTTTTCAGCATAGCAGTCAAATCTATCCTATACAATGTTGAAATTGATCCTAATGTCTTTAATCCACCAATTCCTTGTAAGAATGAAAATGATTTTAAGCATTTGGAGTTACCTTATACACTGGATGTTAATTAGAATTTTTTTTGAGGTATTAAAGAACGGCCCCAGCCTTGGTTCGTGTCCGCACGAA
>JANOLM010000619.1:0-2338 GCA_031419815.1 Bacteroidia bacterium | reverse complement strand
ATATACCAGCGGCCATAGTGTTATCTCGGCTTCAGCAGCCGTGGCATTGACAAGCCTCTTTGGTGAAAAGTTTGCATTTACGGATTCAACGGAGATGGAGTATGGCATGACGGCCCGCAGCTTTACATCTTTCGTGCAAGCTTCTGAGGAAGCGGCTGTCAGTAGGATGTATGGTGGTATACATTACAAGCCTGCTTGTGAAAATGGTAAGCTTCAAGGAAGAGCAATAGGAAATTTTATCTTACAAAAAATATGGACAAGAAGGGAACAAACTTCGGACGCGCGATATTGACAACTCGTTTCCTACTTCTAATAGCGTTCTTATTTTGCCTATCAGATCCTATTCTTGGCCAGAAGAACCTTAAATATTCAAAAGGTTATATCGTAATATCTAGGGATACATTACGTGGCTTTATTCTCTCGGATATTCAAAGAAAGATGCATCAGTCGTGTAAATTTCAGAAGGAACTTTCCAGCTCTTTAGTAGAATATTTCCCTTCTCAGATTAAAGGTTTTTTTGTTGAGAAGTTAGGTTATTTCCGTTCAATCGAGAGTTTTGCGATTGCAGGAAATGAAAAGGGTGATTATTTTTTTCAGGAAATAGAAAAAGGTAAGGCCAGTCTTCTTTTACTTCAGGATGAGGCAGGCAAGAATCATTATTTTTTAGAAAAGGATTCTTCCATTAAAGAATTGAAGAAAAATGTGATAACGGATAGGGATGAGAATGGTGCTATTACTAAGCGAACAGATTATCTTTATCGAGGTGTCCTTCAGTCATCTTTTATTGATTGTCCTCAAGATGTATCCAAGCTTAGTTTTAACGAGAGTAGTTTAAAACAAATAATATGGAACTATAACCGTTGCATTGATCCGCATCACAACCAATTGACTAAGAGGCAAAGAAGATTTTACCTGGGCTACTCTTTTGGGATAATGCAAAATGATTTAATTATGAATAATTTAGTTTCTCTTCTTTCAATAGAAGGAGGCTTGGCGTATACAAGTTTACTTGGTTATAAAGCAGAGTATTCTTTTAAGGCGGTTTCACAAGGTTTGTTTTTAGAATCGGCTTTGGGGAAGAATAAACATGTGTCACTTAGTGGGGCAGTATTATATTCCAAGGTAAATTTCTCTAATACTAAACTGGAAATTGATTATAGTAACCTGACTTTCCTTATTCTTCCCAAATATAGTTTTTTGGTTCGAGGGTCAATTCGCCCTTTTGTTGCCGCTGGCTTTATAATTCCAATGTCATTGATGAATAATACCAGATCTCAACCCATTTTAACCTTTTCTGATGTAGACCTTACAAAGCCATTCTTAGATAAATCCGGAAATCAGGTACTAATCGAGCCACTTCAATCCGATCATTTCACAGTCTCTAAATTACATTTTTCAATCTCTGCAGGGATTGATTTTTTTATTTCGCAACGTTCCAAAATATCTGCGCAAGTGAGAATGGAAAAGATTGATTTGTCAAACTCATCAAGAATTGAATTGAAAATGTCTTCAATAGTCTCGATGCTAAGTTATTCTTATAGATTTATAGAATAGAAAATTGGCAATCGTAAAAACTCGCTCTATAAGAACATTAGACTATTTTGAAATAACTACTTTAAATGTTTTCTTAAGGTGATCATTAGTTATCAGTCGCATTATGTAAAGGCCATTTTTTAGTTGGCTAATATCTACCTCTATTCTGGAATCAGTTGAATATTTTATCTGTTGATTTACTTCGCTTCCAAGTACATCGTAGAGGTATATTTCTATTGACATGCATGGCTGCCCATCTAGCGAGATAAAAAGTTTTTCATTTGCCGGATTAGGGTATATGAAAATGGATGCTTCAGATTTCTCATCCTTAATCCCTGTAACCAATCCAGCTTTTGGTGTAGGCTGTTTTACAGTGGTGTAGATGTGAAATTCACCTGGCGTTAATGGAATGGGTGCAACGGGATCACTAACAGTAATTGACTCGCCTGAGAAATAGTCAAACCACGAGCCTGTCTTTGAAAAGTTAGGCTGCACATTATTTGTCGTTAGGGAGAAATTCCCAAGTATGGTAACATCCATAGATGAATGTTTAATATTAATTGTCCGGGTATCACCAGATGATTTCCAGGACGTTGTTCCATTTTTAAATACAGCCTTGTTGTTGTTCACAAGTTTATTTATAGATGCAAACATCTCAAAAACTTTTTGTCTTTCCGTATCTGTGAAATAGCTCAAGCTTCCGCTTCCCCAAACCAGCGGTTTGTTATCTAGCCTGCAATTATCTTTAACAGTTCCATCGCTACACGTATTTATACTTTTATCATAACCCAATTCCTGAAATTGC
>JANOLM010000618.1:0-6154 GCA_031419815.1 Bacteroidia bacterium | reverse complement strand
AATGGAAGTAGATTATTCCTGGTCACTTCCTTAAGTTTAGCATCCATTATTGTTTCGATCAGTGATAAAATAGACATTGCTGTTCAACTAGAAGAGTTTCAGTATTTTCATTTTCGATTACTCCTATTAGTTGCTGGTATTTTTCCGTTAATTCTATTCAGGCTGAATGAGTCAAAATTTTGGATGACAGCATCCTCTATCAATATCCTCTGCATTATATTTTACGATCCAATTCACGAATTTTTTGGTGTTGGCTACTATCAATTGGGCTTTCAGGCACCTAACTACTATTTCTTGAATTATATGGTTGTTGCTACTTCACTGATTTTGACAGGAAGCACTTATTTCTTAAAATTTAGTTTTGAGGAAACAGAGAAAACGAACGAAGGACTTATACAGAATTTAAATCAAGCCAATCAGGTAATCTACCAACAGCAGAAAATACTATCGGAAGAAAATGTGCAACTAAGCCAAAATCTTCAGGAAAAGAATAAGCAACTCACTGAAGCCAACGAAGAACTTGTTCGGCACAACAATGAACTGCAGCAATTTTCATACACTGTATCCCATAACTTAAGGGGGCCAGTGGCCAGCCTTGGCGGACTGCTCAATCTACTGAATCAACAGAATCAGAACATTGAAAATCAAGAACTATTGGTTCATATGAATCACTCCTTGCTCTCACTGGAGAGTACGATTAAGGATCTTAGCCATATCATTGATATTCGAAATAACCTTTCACAAATCCGTCAAAAAATTATTTTAAGTGACGAGCTGGTTCAAATAAAATTTTTACTCGAAAAGGAAATTGCCGATCATCATGTTGTTATTGAACTCGACTTCAAAGATGCTTCTGAAATTTATGCTGTTAAGCACATGGTGGACAGTATACTTTATAATCTGATAAGTAACGCTATCAAATACAGATCGCCTGAACGAAAACCTCATATCACCATCACTTCTAAAAATTCAGGGGACATGGTTTTGTTAACGTTGAAAGATAACGGCCTTGGTATTGATCTTGAAAAATACAAAGAGAAAATGTTTGGATTGTATAAACGATTCCACACACACACTGATGGCCGGGGTTTGGGTTTGTATCTGGTTAAACTTCAAACACAGTCAATGGGTGGAGCCATTGAAGTTCAAAGCACACTAGGCATAGGAACAACTTTTACTGTAACGCTTCCCATTCCTGAAACATTGCGAGAGCAAATTCTAATGGATAATTCTTTCGCAAAACTATATTTTGATGCATCGCTTAACGCAGTAGGTATTCATTGGAAAAGTCAGGTAACGCCTGAAGTGTTTAACGAATTTATTGTAAAAGCCGCTGATTTTGTTAAAACCTATCGATCATCAAATTGGATATCTAATCTTAGTGAACTTTTCGATCGTGACGAAGAAAAGCTAAACGTGTTTCGGGCAAAAATAAGAACTCAATTAAAGCAAGATGGCTTAAAGCGCATTGCGGTTATTATGCCACAAGCCAGGTATGCTGATTACGAGCAACGTAAAAGTATTATGAAAACTGCCTATGATGCAGATGTACAATTTTTCGAAACATTGGAAGAAGCCAAAGATTGGATTGCAGAACAAAATAAGATTTCATGATGTCCTCCTTTATCGTTTATCTGCTTTAAAAGTATTTTTATATTCAGCTTCATCAAAACCAAGAGCAATTACTCTTCCATTCCGCTCAATCAACGGCCTTTTAATCACGCTTGTCTTCTCCAACATTAGCGCAATAGCTGATTTTTCATTTTTTGTGTTTGCTTTCGCACCATCCTCTAATTGCCGCCAGGTTGTGCCTCGCTTATTTACCAGACTCTCCCATCCCACTTGCTTACACCATTCCTTTAATTTATAGTCATTGATGCCTTTGCTTTTATAATCATGAAACTCAAAGTCTATCTCATTTTCCCGAAGCCAGTTAAGAGCGGTCTTCACCGTATTACAATTTTTAATACCGTAAACAGTGAGAGCAGTCATATCAATTCTTGGAATTACCCGAAAAATATAAAGGGTGTTTATCTTCAAAATCGGTAGCCTGCTGAATGATGTACGCTGCTTCTAAAATGGGCGCTTCATCATAAAGATTTCCAATCATGATAACCGATGTTGGATGTCCTTTCTTATCCCACCCGGTGGGAATAGAGATAGCAGGATGCCCGGTTAAATTTGTGAGCAACGATTGGTTTTTTCCGTTGGCCGGGACAACAACGAAATCGTATTCACGTATCATTGCATTAAATTTTTCAATTAATTCTTTACGGTAACGGTTGGCTTGTAAATATTCCGCAGCAGGTATAAACCGCGATTGGCGTAAGGAGTTAGCTCTCGATTTAGGGTTTTGTTCGGATAACTCGCGATCTTTATGGCTGCGTACAAGCTCGTCAAAAAAAGCACCTGCCTCAGCGCGGAGTATAATATCAAATACATCATAAGGCACCTGTTCGGGAAGTGTAACTTCTTTTAAGTCCGCACCCAGCTCTGCTAATTTTTTTATTGTCTCCGAATTATTTGAACCTTCACTCGTAGTGTCTATGTCAAACAGCTTTTTGGTGTAACCAATTTTATAACCTCTCAGGTTATCCGGTGGGTTAAAATTAAAATTGTAATCCACCACCGCCCGATCTTTTTCAACTTCCGGATTTTCGCCCCGTATTATTTCGAATACTATCGCACAGTCTTGGGCCGATCTGCAAATGGGTCCTGCCTTATCCATCGACCACGCCAATGTCATTGCCCCTGCGCGGCTCACAGCACCAAAAGATGGACGAAGGCCAGTTGCGCCACAGCGTGTGGATGGGTCAAGTATTGAACCTAATGTTTCCGTGCCTATTGAAAAAGCCACAAGTCCAGCCGAAGTTGACGATGCAGAACCTGATGATGATCCGCTTGCGCCCTGCTTAAGATCCCACGGATTTTTTGTCTTGCCACCAAACCAAACATCACCACGCGCCAGCTCACCAGAGGTTAGCTTGGCCACCAGCACCGCGCCAGCTCCTTCCAATTTTCTTACCACCTCAGCCTTTTCATCTAGTATCTGATTTTGGTAAGGCGCTGCCCCCCACGTAGTCTTATAGCCGGGCACAGCAAAAAGATCTTTGATGCCATACGGAATTCCATGTAAAGGGCCACGATATCGTCCCTGCCCGATTTCTTCATCAGCCTGCTGAGCCTGTTTCAATGCAAGCTCTTCTGTAACAGTAACAACTGACGATAGTGTATCCTTAAATTTTTTAATCCGATTAAGATAAATATTAGTGAGCCTGGTGGATGTCAATTTCCTTTGCCTGATCAAAGAACTTAGTTGGGCGACTGTCATAAAAGCAATTGCCGCATCGGACTGTGGCAAAGAAACCGTGTCCGCATATTTCCAATCAGAAGAACCGCTTCGTTTCTTAGGTTGAAAATTATCTGGGCGGGGATCAAAGTAAAGTGATGGCGCTACTGCATAATCTAGTGGCAGTGCCCTCATCGAGTCGTATCCTTTTCTATTTTTGTTCAGATAGTCTTTCATAGTTTTGATTTCCTGGTGGGAAAATGATAGCCCATTTAGTTTTTGGGCTGCGCGTATATTCCGATTGGTGATTTTACTGCGCGAACTACATGAACAAAAAATGACGGATAAAATAACCGTTAAAATAAGAATAGAATAGCGCAAGGGATTCAAATTTAAATAAATGTCCTTCCAATATCAGGCATAGCTAATCCACTTACAACTAAAAATTATTCCGAAGGTCAAACGCCTTTCTCAATTTCCCAATCAGAGCTTTAGATTCTAAAAAATCAAGGGTCTGTTGTCCGTCTGAGTAAGCTTCCTCAGGTTTTTGATGGGTCTAATGGTAAAGGTGACAGGTAGGAAGACCTGCTGGTACGAGAGTCATTGTAAACCAATTGCTTTTCTAAAAAATGGGCTAGCGATAAGTGGCTACTACAGCAGTTATCTGCCGTTCACAAATCACTCAGGATTGATATTTTATTTTTTCGTATAATTTCACCATTGACTGAAGGAGTTCTTTCGGACTGGTTAATATCTGGTAGTGGTTTTGTCCAAACATTTGGGGCAAGTAATACTTGGCCTGTGCTTCTATGGCCAAGGCATAGGAATTAATATTGTGTGTATTTAGCTCACGTAATGCTTGTTTAACGTCTTGTATTCCGTACCTACCTTCGTATTTGTCATAGTCATTCGGTTTGCCATCGGAGATTAAAATGACCCATTTATTTTTACTAGTACGTACGTCAAGCAATGCGCCTGAGTGCCGCAGTGCCGCTCCAATTCGGGTATAACCGCTGGGTTCTACAGCTCCAATTTTGTATTTGGCGCTGTTCCAATCTTCCTCAAAATCTTTCAGGGTTAAGTAGGAGGAGTAGTTTCTGGTTTTTGAATAAAAGCAGGTTATAGAAAAATCTATATTAAATTCATACAGGATTTCCCCAAACAAAATAGAAACTTGCTTTTCCACATCTATCACCCTGTTGCCGTCAGCATAACTATCGCTTGATAAACTGATATCCAGCAACAACAGAATAGATATGTCTTTTTCCTTTTTCCGATTCGATAAGTAAATTTTATCAGAAGGTGTATGGTTGGAGTGCACGTCCACTAGTAGATCAGTAATGGCATCAATATCAAATTCATCACCTTGTACTTGCCTGCGCTGTTGTTGCATTTTGTTGTTTATATGTGTGAGCATTTTTCTCAACCCAATCAGGGTAGAGGTATTTCTGGCTATTGCATTTTTGTAATAGGTCACATCTTTTTTGTGTTGAGTAAGCGGATAAACTTTGGTAAACTTTTTTTTGTACGTGTGTTTTGTATAATCCCATTCATCATATTTAAGGTAGTGTCCTTTCATATCAACTTCTGCGCTTTCCAAAATAGTGGTGTTTTCTGTAAACTCGGCCTGATAAACAGAGTGAGCGGTGTCATCTACCCTTACTGTAAATTTCATATTGAGTTCATCTAATGCATCCTTGTGGTTCTCAAGTTCATCCTCTCCGTCAAAATCCCGCCACGCACCACTGAACTCATCGACCGTTTCAACTTTTTCGAAATTATGTGTTAACACGTAATCCTCTTGTTGTTTCTTGTCTACTTCAATACTAACTACTTCTTCTACTGCATTGGCTTTTAAAATGGTTGATGGTTGCTTTTCAATTGCTGTTTTTATTTTTTCGGAAATATTATTCAATTGTTTTTCTGACAAGTATTCTTTTTCGTTCCGCATCCATTTTCCATAGAGCCAGGTAAAATCAGTACTTCTATTGTCAGGCGAATGCTGTACCAGTAATTTTTTAATAGTCTGGTAAAATTCTTTTGAAACAGGAAATTCCTTAAACAAAACTTCCAAAACCTGAGGAGCCGTTTCAATAGCTTTTTGTTGAGATTGATCTAACGATCGCTCTTCCACTCCTGTCCAGTTATAAGCAAGATTTTTTTGAATGGAGAGATATATGCACCTGAACAGGTAAAATGAAAGATTGGCCTCTGATGTTGGGAATTTCGAAAAATACGATGGTAAAAAGAAACTATTATTTTTATACCCTCCTTCTCTTTCGGCTGGATAAATTTCTATTGCCTGGCCAGTAAGTGCCCTGGATAAAATTGTCAATCTTGATTTAATATCTTTCAGGTAGATAGTTTGTTCAATACTTTCAGAAGATTGTTTTCTCTGTTTCTGAAAATAATTGACAATCTTACCATACAGATATTCATCTAGTGCCATTAAATCGTAAGGTTACACAAATCGGTTAGCGCTTCGGTCACTTCCTTGTCATCTGTAAGAGGCTCGACTACTGCCACCTTTACGGCCAGGCGTTTACCAAGCCCGCTATGAATTAATTTTGCAGCATCTACCAACAAACGAGTTGATACGGTTTCCGTTAAGCCCAATTCAGTAAGGTTTCTTATTTTATTTCCAAGCTGCACTAGCTTTTTTGCATCCGAAGCCTCTACGCCAGTTTCGTTCATTAGGATTTCTGCTTCAACTTTTTCTTCCGGGTAGTTAAAAGATAGTGCAATAAAACGCTGGCGTGTAGAGGGCTTAAGCTCTTTAAAGCCTCTTTGATAGCCTGGATTAAAAGAAGCTACCAACATAAAATCGTCATGGGCTTTTACCGTTTGGCCAAGCTTGTCCATATA
>JANOLM010000617.1:0-4024 GCA_031419815.1 Bacteroidia bacterium | reverse complement strand
TTATGAACTTTCTAAAAATTACCAGGTTCTGGAAGCAATCAACCCCTGGTATGCCATTAACCTTTTAATAAATTATCCGAGTGGGTTCTGGCTGCTGGGTGCTGTGTTCTTGTGCACGACCGGGGCTGAAGCGTTGTACTCCGACTTGGGCCATTGCGGCAAACAAAACATTCGGTTAGGTTGGGTTTTTGTAAAGATCTCATTGCTCTTAAACTATTTCGGACAAGGTGCGTGGCTCTTGACACAAGAGGGGCAAACACTCGATGGACGAATTCCATTTTATGCGATGGTGCCCAACGAATTTCTGATTTTTATTATCATCATAGCCACCATGGCAGCCATCATTGCAAGTCAGGCATTGATATCCGGTACTTTCACTTTAGTAAATGAAGGCATGAAACTAAAGTTGTGGCCAAGCACAAAAGTCCGGCATCCAAGTCAACTGATGGGACAAATTTATTTGCCTACCATTAACTGGATTTTACTTTTGGGCTGCATTCTGGTAGTGCTGATTTTCAAGGAATCACCTGCCATGGAGGGTGCCTACGGATTGGCCATCACCATTAATATGTTGATGACCACAACCCTTCTCACCTATTATTTTAGTACAGCTAAACACTCCAGAGTAAGGACCCTAGCTATAGCTGCCGTATTCTTTACCCTCGAATTACTTTTTCTTATTTCCAACTTAAATAAGTTTGCTCAAGGCGGATGGTTCACCTTTTGTATTGCCCTTCTGTTTTTCCTGATGATGTTTATATTATTGAAAGCACGGAAGCTTCGCGATCTTCACACCGAGTTTGTAGACTTAAAGCACTACGTGCCGCTCATCCAGGATTTACAGGCTGATACTACCATTCCCAAAGAGGCAACAAACCTGGTGTACATGGCAGTTGCCGATAGTAAACGATACATTGATTCAAACATCATCTATTCTATTTTTAAGAAAAGACCAAAGAGGGCTGATGTCTATTGGTTCATTCATGTGGATACAGTTGATAGTCCTTTTACTAGTAAATATTCTGTTGATACAATCATTCCGAAGAAATGTTTCTTTGTGAGAATCAAGCTTGGCTTTAAAGCTGATCATCGTGTAAATCTTCTCTTCAACAAAATCCTTCACGAAATGGCAGAAAATGCCGAGATCGACTTAGTCAGTCATTATGATTCGCTGCGCAAACATTCTATGCCGGCAGATTTTAAATACATCATTCTGCATTCACTTCCATCAGTGGATAGTGAAATATCCACATTCGATAATCTAATCAATCAGGGATATAGCTTTATTAAGCGGCATAGTCTTCCAACCGAAGAGCAATATGGGTTGGAACTTGCCAATGTTGCTGTTGAAAACGTTCCCATCATGGTAGGACCTGCCGCTAAAATTAGGGTTAAGCGAGAAAAGGATAATAAAGGAGGAAAAGTGGAGGGAACCACAAGGACAGAGATTGAAGAGATAAGCAGTAATTAGTAGTTAGTACTTAAGTAATCGGTGTGGAAATCGAAAACACAAGACTAACTCAAGACTCAAACTCGAAATTCAGAATAACTATTTTCAGATTTCTGTGAAGAAAAATAAAACATTAACTGCAGGGGGTGTTCTGGTTGCACTGGGAATCATTTATGGTGACATCGGCACATCACCACTTTATGTTTTCAATGCCATCATTGGCAACCGTGTCATTTCTTCAGAGTTAGTATTAGGTGCTCTGTCATGCATTGTCTGGACGCTCACCCTGATCACCAGTTTAAAATATATTTATCTCGCACTTAATGCAGATAACAAAGGCGAAGGGGGAATCTTTGCTCTTTACGCATTGGTTAGAAAAAGTAAAGCACGCTGGGTAATTTATGCCGCCATCATTGGTTGTTGTTCGCTGCTAGCGGATGGATTTCTTACTCCCGCCATTAGCATTTCCTCCGCAATTGAGGGTTTACGATTGGTTTATCCTAACCTTCCAACCATCAATATTGTAATCGCCATTATGGTGGCGTTATTCTTATTTCAACAATTCAATACAGGCGCTATTAGCAAATCATTTGGGCCAATCATGCTACTCTGGTTTTCTTCGATTGGAATTTTCGGATTGCTGCAATGGATTCATCACCCGGAAGTTTTTAAAGCGCTCAATCCATATTACGCGTGGGTATTTATAACCCAGTATCCTGGTGGTTTCTGGTTACTAGGTGCTGTATTTCTTTGCACAACAGGAGCAGAAGCATTGTATTCCGACCTTGGACTTTGCGGCAAACAAAACATGCGTGTAAGTTGGGGGCTGGTAAAAATTTGCCTCTTATCGAATTATTTTGGCCAGGCGTCATGGTTGCTACAACAAACAGGAAAGCAAGGACTCGGACAATCATTCTATCTTTCTGCACCAGAGGGTTTTTTATGGTGGAGCATTCTTATCGCTACACTTGCCACGCTTGTTGGAAGCCAGGCTCTTATATCCGGAACTTTTACTTTAGTGAGTGAAGCCATTAAGCTTAAGCTCTGGCCCAACTCTCGTTTGCGATACCTAAGTCATTCAAGAGGCCACATTTACATACCCTCCATCAACTGGATACTTATGGCAGGTTGTCTCACCGTGGTTGTGATTTTCAAAGAATCAACAAACATGGAGAGTGCCTATGGGCTTGCCATCATTTTGAACATGCTGATGACCACAGCCTTGCTGGTCTATTATTTTAAAGTGGTAAGAAAATCGCTTGTCAGGACCATTGCGCTTGCAGGTCTTTTCTTTTTATTAGAAGGCATTTTTCTTATTTCCAATCTGGATAAGTTCCTGCATGGAGGTTGGTTCACCTACACCATTGCAATTGTATTTTTTTTAATAATGTTTCTTCTGCACAAAGCGCGGTTGTTGCGGCAGAAGTATCGTGAGTTCGTGAACTTAAAAGATTATATACCACTGCTGCAAGAGTTACAAGCAGACGCTTCTGTGCCGAAAGAGTCAACTCACTTGGTTTACATGACTGTTGCCGATAGCAAAAGACAAATTGATTCAAGTATTATTTATTCAATCTTTAGAAAAAGACCGAAACGGGCAGACGTCTACTGGTTCCTTCATGTTGACACAGTGGACAGTCCGTATGCCAGCAAATATCTGGTGGACACTATCATTCCTAAAAAATGTTTCTTCGTTCGAATACAATTAGGATATAAAGCGAAATATCGTGTTAACCTCATCTTCACCGAGATCATTCGTGAACTCTCGGAAAAAGGTGAAATAGATTTGGGCAGTCCTTACCCGTCTCTTCATAAACATAATCTGGATGCCGATTTTAAGTTTATCATTCTCTTTACACGTGCCTCTGTTGATAACGAAATATCTTCGTTTGACAACTTTGTCATCCAGGGATATCGGTTTATAAAAAAAATCAGCTTATCGACCGAGGCTCAGTTTGGACTTGAACTGGCCAGCGTGGAAGAAGAGACAGTTCCCATTATGATTGGCCCCCCCGCCAAAGTGCGCATTAATCGAGAAAATGAAATTGCAGCACTAGAAAAAGAGCTGCGTTATTCCAATAAAAAATAATGATCGCTTTCGGACATAGGAGTTCGTTATCGGGGTATTTCTGTACAAATCATTTTTTTTGGGCGAGGTAAGTTACCTTTAACTTAACCAATACACCTTTGGTCAATTTCTCGTTTTCACTTCTGATTATTAATTCGTTAATTCCATTTAATACTTACCAAATCGCAAAATCAATATGAAACACTCATTACGTCTAACACTATTGGTGATAGGAATATTCACCAGCTTTATCGCCTGGTCTCAGATGACCTTACCGCCCAGTGGCAACAATCAGAAAAGTGAAGTGACCCAATACCTGGGCCTCGTGAAAGTTAACATTGCCTACAGCAGTCCTGATGTGGCGGGCCGTGAAATCTGGGGAAAACTAGTGCCGTATGGCCTGAACAACCTGAATTTTGGCAAGAGTACAGAACAGAACCCTTCACCCTGGCGTGCCGGTGCCAATGAAAACACCACCATCAATTTTTCGCACGATGTGGAAGTTG
>JANOLM010000616.1:0-4129 GCA_031419815.1 Bacteroidia bacterium | reverse complement strand
ATCGGCAACATTTCATTTTTGACACTACATAGCTTCAGATAGCAGGTGGCTCCTCCGGAGCCAGACTCTTCAAATTGAATTCTACTTCTATAAGCAGGTTGCTCCTCTGGAGCATATCTATCAAAACATGTGTCCTAACGGTAGCCGTTTCGGAGAGGGGCTGGGGGTGAGGTGACACTGAGTTCATTGGTAGAAGGATTGAGCCTGCCTTGCCGGTAGGCAGGGATGAGGTGGTCAAAGGCAAGGTTTTTAGAGATGCCTATAAATCATTTAGAAACCATACTTTAGTTTTTTTCTGACTTTAATTTTACAAAGGCTTTGTACACTTCATCCCCTTTGATTAATGACGTCAACTCTTCTTTATTAAAATAGTTCAAATCATTTCTATCCAAAAGGGAAACAAAATCTTCACTTACTTTACCGTTCGGGCTCATAATATTTTCAATTTTCAGGCTCAAGTGCTCGGCTAGAAACTGATACGCAGCAAGTCTTTTATTTTTCCCGTAATCGTGACCTTCGTTTTCAAAGTGAGCATTCTCCACCCAAGATTCTCTGCCATATAATTTATAAATACTTTGTGCAAACGGGTACTCTACTTTCTGCGTATTTTTCGTCCAATCCTCTCCGTCCGAAATCAGCAACATTGGCCTGGGTGCAGCAAGGCATGCTATTTCTGCATTCGAATAAACTTTGTTTCCATCCTTATGCACCGGCATTCCGCTTTCACACTCGCACCCTCCAAAGAAATGGGCCGAGACCATTACAACAGGGATAGAGACTTTCACTCTTTCGTCCAACGCAGTGAGCATAAAAGTTTGAGTTCCTCCGCCTGATTCACCCGTTACCGCGATACGTTCAGAATCTGCTTGAGGCAGAGTCAGCAAGAAATCTATAATCCTTATACTGTTCCATGTTTGAAACAACAACACATTCTTAGATTTATGCGGCAACTGAATGCTTTCGCCATAACCGACCATGTCGTAAGAAAAAACAATGGCACCCATCTTCGCAAGTGAAGCACAACGAAGCTGCATCTCTTTTCGAAACCTCCCATAGTCCTCCGGCTTGTCCCAATGCCCATGCGGACAAAGGATTACCGCCAAGGATTTGGTCTTGAAATTTCCAGTAGGCTTATATAGATTTCCAGTTACAAAAAAACCAGGCATACTCTCAAATGCTACCGACTCAACTGAATATCCTTTTAATTCTTTTTTGTTTCGATATCGGGGATTTAGCGGTGTCTTAACTGGAAAGACCTCCAACTCCATTCCCTTTCTGATTTGTATTTTTATGCTATCGGCATGCTCCTCCCAATCCTTTACCGAGTGCAAGCTGTTTAGAAGCTTTGTTAATTTTTCTGCACCCATGGTTTCAGAATAATAATTGCCTTGACAAAGCTCAAGTGACTGAGCTAATGCAGCCGTGCTTAATGAAAGAACGGAGCATAAAAAGATTAGTCGTCTCATAAATATAGTTGCTTACTGCTGCTTGCTTAGTGGTTGTCTTGCGAAGCCCATTCTACTGGCAAATCCTTCTCTTCATCTACGTCAGTGAGAATTTCTAGTTCAGCAAAACTCAACTTTAGATTTTTAAAATTCGAGATGGTATCAGCACTGACGGAATCGGTACTCCAATTTTTATTTTGAAAAATTTCAGGATGCCATTTTTTCATTCCCAATAGGTAATAACCACCATCTGCAGCAGCACCCAAAACGGCATCATTATTTTTCAATTTCGCGAAGGACTCGTTTATTATAGATGATGATAGCTCAAAACAATCCGTGCCTATGATGCAAACATTTTGATAGCCATTTCCAAAAGCATCAGCAAATGCATTTGACATTTTCTCACCCAAATCATTTCCGTGCTGAACTCTCTTTTGATATGATGCATTAGGCCAGTGATCCTCGGTATCTGCAAAGTGAGAATAGTAAACTACTTTATTGACGGCTAGTCCTTCCGTAATTTGGCGAGTGTTTGAAGAAAGTTTTATATAAATTGCCAGGGCCTTTTCATCTCCAATAGTCTTGGCCAGGCGTGTCTTTACTTTTCCCAGTTCGGGGTTGCGATAGAAAATAATGAGAAGTGATGATCTCTTTTCCATATTGATTCGTAAGCAAGATAGCCAATCACCAAAACATATTCGACAGCAGTAAGCCAAAGATTCTCCTCAAATCCATTTTGAGTATAACCAGCGTAGGTTAAGAAAATCAAAGCTGACCAGACAATCGCAAATCGATAATTGCTGAATACGGAAAAAGCTACAAGTGAGGTTATGTACCAAGGGTGAACGGTTGTAGAAAAAGCGAAGTAGATTGATAATACCATACAGTAGGCCGTGGGCAAGGAGTACTGAGTTTCAAGTTTTGGGTTTCGGGTTTCAAGTTTCAAGTTTATTTTGGACTCCCTTAAAGTATAAAACAGGATTGCAACTGTACAGAAAATAGCGAGTTTCCAGCCAACGGTTTGGATGATGTTGTAGCCATATTTCCAGAATCCCCATTCGCGCACGATATAATAAATGCTTGCATTGAATTCAAATTTTTTGAAATAGTAGCCAATGCTTTCACGGAGGCCGGAAATAATTTCAATAGTAAGCAAGGGTAAAAATAAAAGCCCACAACAAAGTCCAGTAATCAAATAAAACAAAAGGACTTTTTTTAAACCAAGCCTGGTGATGAGAAGCGGCAAAAGAATGACGGGGATTAGCTTGGAACAAATAGCTAAGGCAAAGTGAAGGGCTGACACAAAAATATTTCCTCTTATCAAAAACCAAAAGCTGAAGAGCAAAAATAAAATCAGGAAAACTTCGAAATGCAGATTGCCGGTAAGCTCAAGGATAACCAATGGATTTAGTGCGTAGAGAAGCACGTTCTTCTTAGGCAAATTGTAATGATTTAGAATTCTTCGGATCAAAAGCAAACTCCCAACCTCGGCTGCAATAATAAGAGAACGCATTACTACCACACTGCCAAAGATGGAATGAGGAGAAAGTTTTGCAGAAAGCCAGAAAATAAATTGGTTGACAGGAGGATAGATAGTAAAATAATCCGAACTATTTAACTTCTCGAATAGAGCTTGATCAATGCCAGGAATGTAAATGTTACGCTCTATATAATATCTTGGTAATTCCGCAAAAGGATGATAACCCGCTGCCAGCAAATGGCCATCCCAAATGAATCGATAAAAATCATCTGATAAATTAGGTAACGCAAACAACAAGCTCAACCGAAACGTAATGGAAGCAATTATCCAAAATACTATTTCCTTCTCCTGAACGGCTTTTACTATCCAGAAATAAATCAAAAATAAAATTCCAACGCCAATAAAAAGTCTGGAGGTTTCATGACGCTGGACTCCGTACTCCACAAAAACATATAGAAATACTACCAATACAAATAAAAGCCAGGATTGCCATTTTGCCTTAGGCATGAAAAGCAGGTCTTACAGAATAATAGAATACACCGCCAAAACCCAGAGCCAGCATAGCATGAAATAATAAGAGTCCGGTGTCTCTGAGTTGAAAGCCTACAACGATTCCAAAAATAAAATACAAACACAAAAGCCCTTCCAGGATGGTAAGCAAGCTTACGCGTGTGGTGATATAACTGTTTTTTCTCCACGATTCACCTTTCGCCACATTGAATTTTGGTGTGCGAACAAACGGAGTTTTTCTTCCCATGAGTCCTTCTAAAACAGCTAATCCATTGTGCAGTGAGAGTCCCATTGAAACAATCAGGAAGCGGGGATATAATGAGAAAAAAGTTTTTCCAGGAGCATCAGAATAAAATCGTTTTGTTGCAATCCAATAGAACAAGGTGATAGACATAAATCCCGCAAGGAAAATAATGCCCAGGTAAAACAACCATTCAATCTCTGGATGTGACTGTTTGATATATAACATTGGAATACTAAGCAGAGCACCAATTAGCAGGCAAACAAAAACCGAGCTATTAAAGAGGTGAAAGAATGCGTGCATTTTATTCTTTATCGGAAGGTCTGATCGCCATACATTTCCAAAATTTTTCCTGGCTGTCTCCGCTGCGCCCTTGTTCCATCGGTATTGTTGCGATTTAATGGCCGGCATAATTATAGGAAGTTCACCCGGTGTAGCAACATCTTCCAGATA
>JANOLM010000615.1:0-9345 GCA_031419815.1 Bacteroidia bacterium | reverse complement strand
TTCAGAGGGGCAAATATGGCTTTTTTAAGTCAATAGTCCATAGTTAATAACTCATGACTGTGCCGCCTATTTGGGTTACTTTTTTAAATATTTAACTATGGACACACACCTATTGACTATGATATAAATAATTCTATTTTTGCGGGAAATTTAATAAGGGGATTAAAATATGTATTGGACACTAGAATTGGCCTCCTACCTTGAAGATGCACCCTGGCCTGCAACAAAAGATGAACTGATCGACTTTTCAATCCGTTCCGGAGCACCCCTGGAAGTGGTGGAGAATTTGCAGGAATTAGAAGATGATGGGCAACCCTACGAAAGCATTGAAGAAATTTGGCCGGATTATCCAACCAAAGAAGACTTCTTCTTCAATGAAGATGAATATTGATTTGAAGATTATTCGATTTGAATATTTGAAAATTGCCCTGCACTAGTGGGGCAATTTTATTTTATGAGCTTCTGTTTGTCTTTGAATTGAGCAACGCTGCTGCTATCACTAAATCCTCTTGTGTAGTGATTTTGATGTTTTCATAGCTGCCTTCGAACAATGAAATAACGTGACCCGCACGTTCCGCTACACTGGCATCATCCGTAAGGCTCGGATCTTCCTTTATTTCGTAAGCTTTTTTAATGAGTTGGACTTGAAATGTCTGTGGGGTTTGGATCAAACGAAACCGAGATCGATCCACTGCCTTTGTATTATCTTGCCTGCGGGCCGAACTGCCCTCCGGCAGGCAGGCTTGATCTGTCATTCGGATAGATTCCTTTAACCGTACAGCCGCCACTGCGGATTGGTGAACTGCCGCTAATCGAAACGAAGCGCCAATAATATCCTCACTTACCAATGGCCGAACACCATCGTGAATGGCCACAAGTCCCTGCCTGTCCGGCAGGCAGGCGTCCCCGTCAATCTTGGCAAGTCCGTTTTTCACAGATTGAAACCTAGACTCACCACCTTTTTGAAGAATGATATTTTTATGGAACTTATATTTCTCACAGATGGATTTCCAGGTTTGAAAATCATCTTCCGGCAAAACGAGAATGACGTTGATTTTTTCTGAGTAGCGATAGAATGCTTCCAGGGTATGAAGCAAAACGGGTTTGCCATTCAGTTCCAGAAACTGCTTCGGCACTTTGCTTTTAATACGGGTGCCTTTTCCTCCGGCTACAACCAGCGCATATTCTTTAGGCATCAAACGATTTGATTATTTTCTCAAGACTTTCTTTTAATGGGATTCTATGTACGGTGGCAATTCTCCAAATGATACTGTAATCAATTACCGAATAATCGTGAATTACGATGTGCCTTGATCGGATAATTTTCCCCCATTCTACTTCAGGGTAATTCTCTTTAAGGTTGTCAGGCAAGCGATTGGCAGCTTCTCCTAATACTTGAATATTTCTTAATACTGCGTCTTTTGTTTTTCGGTCCGATAAAAAGAAATCATAATCTATGTTTGAAGTATATTCTTCCAATGCAGAAACGCATTCTTGCATGTCAATGATAAGTAATTTTGGAATTCGTTTAGACATGAATGATATCTTCTACTATGTATGGCCGATAATGTGGCTTGATACCATTTTTGCTTAAAAGATCGACTTTATGACCGGCAAAAATTGTTTCAAATTCGATAAGAAGATCAATAAACTCATACCCAACGGGCTGGTTGAACTCAACTAAAATATCAATGTCGCTGTCGGAGGTCTGTTCATTTCGTGCATACGACCCAAACAGCTCAATGCTGGCAAGAGGATATTTCTTTTGCAACTCTGGCTTATGTTTTCGTAAGGTAGCTAAGACGTCTTCCCTTGTCATCATACCTTAAAGTTACGAAAGTGATAGTAATCTAGTAATGTCTAAAAAACGCTTTTTATTTCCAGTGCCTTTTCCCATGGCTAAATCAACCAATATTCTTTATATTCCATAGATTTACGGCAACTACTTTTTTCAGGCGTATGGGACTTATCAGAATATTTCTCCTGGCGTTCAATGTGGTAATTGTCACCTACCTCATTTATCGCCTTCTTCAGATTTATAAGTCTAATGCTCCCCAAATGGGATGGAAAATAGGTATTGGTATTTTTCTGATTTTACTCCCATCTGTAATGGTGATGGGTTTTCTAAGGCCTTCACCTGTTTATATGCTGTTGTATCCCGTAGCCATATCCTTGCATTTGTATTTGGTTCGTAATTCGTGAGCCTTTCCCATTAAATAAAAAAGCCTGACGATTAAATCACCAGGCTTTCATTTTGGATCTATCTTTCTTAAATAATCAACATGGCATCGCCATAGGTCAAAAATTTATATTTCTCTTTCTTTGCCGTTTGGTAGGCTTGCGTAATTAATTCATAACCGCCAAAGGCACAAGCCATCATGTAAAGTGTCGACTCCGGCTGATGGAAGTTAGTGACCATGGCATTGCAAATCTTAAATTCATAAGGCGGGAAGATGAAGCGGTCTGTCCAGCCTTCGCGTTCTTTTAGTCTGTTATTAGCCGACACGGCAGATTCAAGTGACCTCATGGTTGTTGTCCCCACAGCGCACACTCTGTTTTTATTATCCAATGCAGTGTTCACCATTTTTACGGCTTCTGGTCCTACAATGTAGTTTTCAGAATCCATCTTGTGTTTGGTAAGATCCTCAACATCCACCGGGCGAAATGTGCCAAGGCCAATGTGAAGTGTAACGAAAGTCATGTCAACACCTTTTATCTGAAGGCGCTTTAGCAATTGCTTGGTAAAGTGCATGCCTGCTGTTGGCGCGGAAACAGCTCCTTTAATTTTGGCGTAGATGGTTTGGAATCTTTCTTTATCGGCTTGCTCTACTTTGCGTTTGATATATTTTGGAAGAGGCGTTTCACCCAGGTTCTCTACTACTTTATTGAAAGCTTCTGAATCGCCATCGAACAGGAACCTAATGGTTCTTCCACGTGAAGTGGTATTATCAATTACTTCTGCAACCAGGTCTCCATCCCCAAAATAAAGTTTATTGCCCACTCTGATTTTTCGGGCGGGGTCTACCAGCACATCCCACAAATGCATTTCTGCGTTGAGCTCGCGTAGCAAGAAGACTTCGATTTTTGCACCGGTCTTTTCCTTGCGTCCATACAGTCGGGCAGGGAAGACCATCGTGTTATTACCCACCAACACATCGCCTTCGTCAAAATAGTTGACAATGTCTTTGAATATCTTGTGTTCGATCTTTCCGGTGCTTTTGTGCACCACCATCATCCTCGCTTCATCGCGATTTTCGGCTGGATGTGAGGCAATAAGACTGTTGGGTAGTTCAAATTTGAATTCAGATAACTTCATAAGCTTACGGGCTTTGCCCCACACGAATGGGGACTAATTTTAAAATTAAGGATGCAAAAATAAGCAAACTGATGCAAAATGCAATCCATCTTTTCTTTAAGAGTACAAAGGTTTTGTAAACTCCATCGCCCCTTCCAAATTTTACGAGGTCTAACAATTTGCTCTCCATTTCCCCGGAAGAGAAATTCCAGATGTCAAATCTTCGATTAAAATTAAAAAGCCTTCCGTAAAATCCAGAAATTGGTAACAAAACCTGCTTTTGATCGTCAAAGTTTAAAAACCTTAATTACTGTACTAAATTCGCAACCTTATCTTGTTAAAAGACCGTTAAAGACCTGATGTTAACTCTACGACTTGTTTTTGAAAGCTTTGGTTTCGCATGGCGTGCGCTAAAGTCTAACATACTTCGAACCATTCTTTCGCTATTGGGGGTTACGATTGGCATTTTTGCCATTATCGCAGTGCTTACGCTAGTTGATTCACTTGAGAAAAATATAAAAGACAGTTTTGATTTTCTAGGTACTGGTGTTATTTACGCTGAGAAGTGGCCATTCATTGGCGGGCCTGATTTTCCATGGTGGGAGTACTGGCGCAGACCCAATGCCTCCTACAACGAATATAAATTTTTAGAAGATAATCTTAAGAATCAGGCAGCGATTGCCATTTTCGCAGTAAAGGGGAATTCAACTATTAAGCGTGGATCGAGTAGTATAAGTCAGATCGGCCTTAGAGGTGGCAGCATGGGTTATGATAAGATCATGACGGTCAATATTGATAAGGGACGGTATTTTACGGTAGATGAAATTGAATCAGGAAGAAATGTTGCCGTATTGGGGTATGAAGTTACCCAGGCTCTTTTTCCAAACGGTGAAGACCCCGTTGGAAAAGATATCAAGATAAAAAATATGAAGTTCAAAGTGATGGGGGTTATAAAAAAAGAAGGCCAAAGTTTTTTGGGCACACCCAGCAACGATTACGGATGTATTATCCCATATCATTCTTATCGAAGGTTGTACCAAACGGGCACAGGACTTTGGAATGAAAATGCTTCCAGAATAGGAATAAAAGGTTTTGACTCAGATATAGGTTTGGTTGAATTAGAAAATGAAATGCGCGGACTATTGCGTGGCAAGAGAGGGTTGAAACCAAGCGATAAAGATAATTTTTCTTTGAACCGTCCTGAAGCTATTGCTAACGTAGTCAGCGGTTTATTTGATGTGGTCGGAATTGCAGGATGGATTATTGGCGGGTTCTCGATATTGGTTGGCGGGTTTGGTATTGCCAACATCATGTTTGTTTCTGTGAAAGAAAGAACTAGTGTTATCGGACTTCAAAAATCGTTGGGCGCAAAAAATTATTTTATCCTCTTTCAGTTTTTATTCGAAGCTGTTTTTCTGAGTTTAATTGGCGGGATGGCCGGATTGATTTTGGTTTGGCTGCTAACGCTAGCGCCTTTTGGCGACCTTGAGGTAATACTTACAGTAAAAAATGTTGTATTAGGTCTTGGTGTGTCCTCGATCATCGGTTTGGTATCGGGGATTATTCCTGCTGCTATGGCCGCACGTCTTGATCCTGTGGCGGCAATACGTGCAAATTAAGTCCACAGACCACTGTTGGTAGTCTGTGGACTGTTAATCCTATTACGCTTCCTTATCTTCCAAAACTTTAGCACCATCTGGTGTAGCCAGTTTCTCTTTAATCTTCTTTTCCAACTCAGCCATCAACTCCGGATTGTCTTCAATCAATTGCTTAACCGAATCACGGCCTTGGCCAAGTTTATTACCATTGTAAGCGAACCAGGAGCCTGATTTTTGGATCACGTTAAGTTCAACCCCGATATCTACAATCTCACCAGATTTTGAAATACCTCTTCCGTACATAATGTCAAACTCCACAACTTTAAATGGAGGTGCTACTTTGTTTTTTACCACTTTCACTTTCACACGGTTGCCGGTGATGTCATCTGGTGATTCTTTTATCTGACCTATCCTACGAATATCCAAACGAACTGAGGCGTAAAACTTAAGGGCATTGCCTCCCGTTGTCGTTTCCGGATTGCCAAATACTATTCCTATTTTCTCGCGCAACTGGTTAATGAAAATACAAGCGCATCCTGTTTTGCTGATCGTACCGGTTAATTTTCTCAAGGCCTGAGACATTAGTCGGGCTTGTAGACCCATTTTGCTTTCACCCATTTCGCCTTCCAATTCAGCCTTAGGAACAAGAGCTGCCACCGAGTCGATTACGATAATATCAATTGCCCCTGAACGGATAAGATGTTCGGCAATTTCCAAAGCCTGTTCACCATTGTCCGGCTGGGAGATCAAAAGATTTTCTGTGTCTATTCCTAGCTTTTCGGCATAGGCTTTGTCAAAAGCGTGTTCTGCATCAATAAAAGCTGCCATCCCGCCTGCCTTCTGTGCTTCGGCAATAGCATGAAGTGTTAAGGTTGTCTTACCAGACGATTCTGGCCCATAAATTTCTGTTACCCTCCCACGTGGAAGTCCACCTATGCCCAGGGCGATGTCTAATCCTAAAGACCCAGTTGAAATAGCAGGAATGTCGGAGACTTTTTGATCATTTAACCTCATAACAGAACCTTTGCCATAGGTCTTGTCCAACTTATCAATGGTAAGTTGTAATGCTTTTAGTTTTTCTAGTTTTTCTTTGTTATCGTTTTTATTGTCGGCCATATGTATGTTTATTTTTTCTTTCTGAAAGCGGGTTCAAATTACAAGTTCAGTTACCAAAATCAAATTTTGATCTTGCAGTGAGGACACAAGAACCTTGTGGCCTAAATGTTCTTGATGAAAATAGACTCAAAATTTGCGTTCTTGCCTGATCTATGATCCGTAAAATTATTTTTAGCCTTCTCGCGATTTTTGCGTTTCTGGTAATCTGGAATTGGTCGCTGTTGGTGTATGGAATTAATCAGGGCATTGGCCAACTGAATATTGTTTGGAACGCAAGACCCGTAGAGGAATTTTTGTCTGACCCACAATTCCCGGATTCACTCAAAGCCAAACTTCGACTAATTGATGAGGTGAGAAAGTTTGCGATCGATTCGCTCGGCTTGAAGGACACGGATAATTATAAGACACTTTATGATCAGAAAGGTGAGGAGTTGATGTGGGTAGTTACAGCGTGTGCACCTTTCGAGCTGAAGCCCAAGCAATGGACCTTTCCGGTGATTGGATCCGTTCCGTACAAGGGATATTTTGAAAAGGAAAAAGCGCGAGCTGAAAAAGCCCAACTGGAAAAAGAGGGTTGGGATGTAAGCGTCCTGAATCCTGGCGGATGGTCTACCTTGGGTTGGTTTACAGACCCGATACTAAGTGGCATGCTCACCCGAAGTGAAGGGGATTTAGCAAGCCTGATTATTCACGAGATGGTTCATGCTACATTCTTCGTAAAAGATAGCGTAGAACTCAATGAAAATCTCGCTTCATTTATTGGCGATACTACTGCTTATGATTTTTTAAAATGGAAATTTGGTGCACACTCAAAAGAATACAATACGTATTTGCATGAAGACCAGGACTACAGAAGATATTATAGTCATGTTCTCCGTGGCACAAAAAAGCTGGACAGTTTGTATCTGGCTATGAAGAGCGAGACTGTTGAACAAAAAAAAGTAAAGAAGGAGAAGGCCATCCGCAAGATCGTGGAAAGTATGGATACGCTCACCTTGCACACTACCCGAAAACCTTCCAGTCGTTATCAAAAAAAACTACCAAACAATGCCTACTTCATGTCCTACAGACGCTATCAATCCAAGCAGCTTCTTTTTGAAGATGAATTGCAAAAAAATTATAAAGGCGATATTCGGCACATGATAAAAGAGTATCAATTGAAATATCCTTTCTTATAAAAATTTTCTGTTGTTAAGTTAAAACAGGAACGGGATTAAGGAATTGTTAAGAACTTAACACTGGTTTTTAATTCGCTTAATTTCTCTCTACTTTTAATGTTAAAAATAAACGGCTTTATGGGTAACAAACCATCGCAGAAGGTACTTGTCGTAGACGATGAAGAGCCCATTTTAGAGTTGTTGAAATATAATTTAGAGAAGCAAGGTTATGAGGTGCGGATAGCCTCTGATGGGCAAGTGGCGGTGGATATTGCAAAGAAGTTTCATCCTGATCTCGTCTTGCTTGATATCATGATGCCTAAGATGGATGGCGTGGAGGCTTGTCGTTTATTACGAGCCAATCCGGATCTTCAAAACACATTCATAGTTTTTTTAACTGCCCGTGCCGAAGAGTATTCAGAGATTGCAGCCTTTGATGTAGGTGCAGATGATTATATTCTGAAGCCCATCAAACCACGTGCTTTGATGAGCCGTATCAGTGCTTTATTCAGAAGGGATTCTAAAAAGAAATCTCCAACAGCTCAGATTACGGTTGGAAATTTGATTATCGATAGGACAAGCTATACCATTAAGATCAATGGTAAAGAGGTCAACCTTCCCAAAAAAGAATTTGAGTTGCTTTTCTTTCTTGCCCAAAATCCAAACAAAGTATTTAGTCGCGATGACTTATTGCAAAACATTTGGGGCTCAGATGTATATGTATTAGCGCGCACTGTAGATGTGCACATTCGCAAAGTGCGTGAGAAAATTGGGGAGGATTATATCACCACGGTGAAAGGTGTGGGGTATAAATTTAACTTGGGCTAGTGTGAATTGGTCACCAGTGATCGGTGTTTACTAGCCAATCTCGAATCCTATATTACCGATTGCCATTTCTACCGATTACCTTCGGGCAATGATTCCAAGTTTTCAGAACTTAATAATCGCTAACAATGGTTTATAGTGCCAGAACATTGGCTTTATTGTTAGCCACCTGCATTGCCATTATTACTGCATCTTTTCTATCGTTGGTTGACGGGGTAGATATTCAAGGCCTTATAGTAGCGGGCATCATCAGTTTTGCAGGCTCGTACTTGCTTATTTTTGTGGTACTGGAGTTTCTCATTTTTCGTGAGATCAATAAGATTTATAAAATGATGGGCAAGCTCCGAAAGAAAGAGTTGTCGGGCATTGCGAAAGAAAAATCTGGTGCGCTAAATCCATTGCAAAAAATCAATGAAGAAATTTATTCTTTCGCCACGCTCAAGCAAAAGGAAATTGACGAACTAAAAAAGCTGGAGGCCTTTCGCAAAGAATTTATAGCTGATGTTTCTCACGAATTGAAGACACCCATTTTTGCGGCACAGGGTTTTGTTCACACGTTGTTGGATGGCGCAGTAAATGACAAAAATGTGCGCGGTAAGTTCTTAAAGAAAGCAGCCAAAAGTTTAGATGGCCTTGATGTGTTGGTACAAGACCTGCTCACACTGTCGCAAATTGAAACGGGAGATATTAAAATGCGCTTTGAGCATGTTGACCTTTACAAACTTTGCCACGAAGTGATTGATCAATTTGAAGAAAAGGCCGCCAAGAAAAGTATTCACCTTAAGCTGGACGGAAATAATCATAAAATAGCAGTGCATGCCGATTGGCAGCGTATCACGCAAGTAGTAACCAACCTGGTATCGAACGCCATCAACTATACGCCAGATGGTGGCGAAGTGACGGTGAGTTTTGATATTGGAAAAAAAAATGTAACAACATTTATAACTGATTCTGGTGAAGGAATACCGGCTCAGCATCTTGCACGTATTTTTGAACGCTTCTATCGCGTTGATAAAAGCAGAAGCCGCGAGAAAGGCGGCACAGGTCTTGGCCTTGCCATTGTGAAGCATATTCTGGAAGGGCATAATTCAAGACCAGAAGTTGAAAGCACAGTTGGAAAGGGCTCTATTTTTAGCTTTAAGCTTCAGCGATCTAAGCCAGAATCTGAAGCTGAATAGGAGCTTAGGGATTGGGAGTTAGGGACTGGGACTTAGGACTTAGGAATTAGGACTTAGGACTTAGGACTTGGGGATTGGGGATTGGGGATTGGGACTTAGGACTTGGGACTTAGGAATTAGGACTTAGAGATTGGGACATAGGTTCACGTGATGTTCGCAATTAAAGTTTTGAATCT
>JANOLM010000614.1:0-1682 GCA_031419815.1 Bacteroidia bacterium | reverse complement strand
ATGGAAAAATTATGAACAGATAGTGGAGCAATATGGTCTTTATGTTTATCCCCGCCTGAATAGCTCAGTCGGGCAGGCTCGCCCACATGTAACAAATGCAGACTTGAAGCGTCATGCCAATGTGAAAATGGTGGAGGCTCCTTTACTTGATATTTCGGCCACCTACATTCGCAATTGTATCAAAAACAATAAATCTATTCGTTACCTCGTTCCAGATGGAGTCGAACAAATGATCCGCTCAAAGAATTTCTTTCGCTAGTGGTTTTGTGTTCGCAACTAATTCGTCCTTCCAATCGTCTATGCAGGTAATGAAGCCAATCCGTTCAGTAGCCTTTGCAATATTCGCCTCCTTGCTAAGTGTTTCTTCTTTTGGAGGAGGCATTCGTGGTCTGATAAAAGGCGATGATGGGACGCCACTGGCCTATGCTACAATCTTTGTTAGACAAACCGGTACAGGATCAGCGAGCGATTTGGAAGGTCGCTATGAGGTCGTATTGTCTTCGGGAAGTTATGATATAATCTTTCAATATCTGGGTTATGAATCAATTGCCCGAAAAATTGAAATAGGGAATGATTTTATTGAAGTAAACATTAAGCTTAAAACACAAGTGATGATGCTTCAAAATGTGACCATTAAAGCAGGAAAGGAAGACCCGGCTTACACCATCATCCGAAAGGCAATCGCAAAAGCAAAATTTCACACGCAACAGATCGATTCATATACCGCTAAGGTGTACATCAAAGGAAAAGGAAAGATTACTGATTACCCCTGGCTTGCCAAGAAAGCACTAGAAAAAGAAGGCATCACCAAGGATAGATTGTTTATTCAGGAGTCGGTAAGTGAAATCAAATACACACGGCCCAATAAGTTTGAAGAAAAAGTAATAGCTGTG
Source organism: Bacteroidia bacterium (assembly GCA_031419815.1). GTDB lineage: Bacteria > Bacteroidota > Bacteroidia > Cytophagales > Cyclobacteriaceae > ELB16-189. Next base: position 789 of record JANOLM010000614.1, on the reverse strand, counting down.
TACACCACTGGAAAAAATAATACTGGTAATGAGGGTTCGCCAAACGCCTATGTTTTTGGAAGTTTTTATGAGCCTGAGATAGCAGAAACAGTTTCTCCACTTTCTCCGAAATCATTTTCCTATTATCGATTTGAATACCTGGGCTCATTCAAAGACCGGACTTATGAAGTGAGTAAAATTAAAGTAATACCCCGCTCGAAAGGCGACAATATATTTGAAGGCGTCATTTTTATTGTAGAAGACTGGTGGAGTATTCATAGTCTTGATTTTAACACTATCAAAATGGGAATCAATTTCAAAATCAAGCAAATTTATAATCCCATTGAGGACAAAGCCTGGTTGCCTGTATCGCAGCAGTTTATTGTAAACGGAAGCGTCTTTGGGTTTGACTTTGAAGGTACTTACCTCGCCACTGTTAAAGATTACAAAATAACGCTCAATCCAGAGTTGCAACTGGAGATGACAGTGATTGATGAGAAAGTGCAGAAGGAAGAAGCCAAACAAGTAAAGCAGCAGTTCAGCAAGAAAGGTCAACAATTAAAAGAACGTGTTGAATCTGGAAAAGAAATTACCAATAAGGAATTGAAGCAATTGGTAAAGGAGTATGAGAAAGCTGAGCAGAAGGAAACAAAAGAGCCAGAAGTAATTTCAGACACTAAATATTCTGTTGATTCTTTGGCGTATAAAAAAGATTCAACGTTTTGGACGGAGATGCGCCCCGCTCCTTTAGACAAAGAAGAGGTAAGGGGTTATGTGAAAAATGATAGCATCTCTGAAGTGCAACGCAAA
>JANOLM010000613.1:0-1749 GCA_031419815.1 Bacteroidia bacterium | reverse complement strand
CGTATCATTGTCTTTTCAAGTGCTCGGCTTACCATGTTTCAAAGGTATCCTTATCCTTGAAATATTCAAATGCCATTTGACATTTTCAAGGATGATAATTTAGCAATTGAGCCGTAAACGGTGTGATTTGTGAAGTTCGTGTGGTCTGGAAGTTATATTTTATAAATCCATTCGCTTCGTGCCTTCCGTCTCCAGAATCAACTTGGCACCATAGGCCATAGCAGGAGTTTGATAACCCGTTTTGAAATTTTCATTCAGGATTTTTCTGCAATAAATACGCTTGCTTTTGCAGCGAAAGTAATCGCCTATGAACCTGGCTTAATTCTTAAGAAGAAATGCGTTAGCTCCAAAATATAAAGTAGCCCGCTGTTATAAAGGAACTTATCAGAATAACATATCCCATTTTGTATTCTTTTCTAACCTTATACCACATCATCCAACTGCTAACACAAATGATTATTAATCCAATGGCGATTGCATCCATTGCGAAACGCCAGATATTTGTGATCACCCAATTGGGAGATTGAGAAGGGTTTTCTTCGTTCATTCCATTGAATGTGTGGAGTGTTCTCAACTTTCCCCACATATTATACTTCAGCACTTTTTTAGTTCCTGAGCCGTTGGCTAAGTCTATATGTACATCATTTACGATTCCCGGGGATTGAACTCTGAATTCTAATATTTCGGAAGTTTTTTGCTGGAGTTGGACTTCACCGGAAATTTTTAGGAATTTCATTGCCCTAGCTTGGGGCGAAGGATTTTTTAACACTGAATCGGGAACCGTAAAATTAATTATACTTTCTTCCCGCTCTTCCCAAAAGCTTGCGAACTTCCAGTTGCCATGATTTAAAATTAATCCAGTTAGAGAAAACAGCCAGATAAAAATTAAAAGAAGCAGACCTAGGTGAATGTGAAGTTTCCTCGACAAATCGTGTAAGGTCATTGATTAGTGATTTTAAAATAACAACATCATAAGGACAAGAAAGATAAGAGCACTCATTCCTAGGGAAAACATTCCAAGTTTTTTTTCCGGCCGCAAAAAATACCACATAAAAATACCTGTGGCCGAAACAAAAAGAACGACATACACGACAACATCTGTTGCGATACGCCAGGCTTGCATAAAAAATGAATTTCCTCTCAGTTTAGCATTATGCTCCCCTGGCATAGTGTGCAAATAGGTCATCCCATTAAGTGTCCCCATGTCTTGTTGGGAAATTAATACTACTCCAGTCCTAGTGTTAACGGAGATTCGTTTATTCAATCCTGGTTTATTCACAGGAAATGAAATGGTACTGTCGGTCTTTGATATCCAATCAATTTCTCCACTAATATTTAGTTGTTGAATAATTGCCTTCGCTGTTAATAAATCAGTACCCAGCATTTGAAAATCATGTAATTGTGTATGCAGTGATTCTAATTCTTTCTTGGGTCGCAGCTTATTAAAATATTCAGTATGGTTAATGACGAGAACACTTATACTAAAAATCAGGATAAAGGGACTAATGAATAAGCCAAAATATAAATGCAACACTCGGGCTATTGAATAGTATTTTTTCACAATTACAGATCTTCTCTTTTTGTTAAAGGTAATTCCATAATCAACCCGGCACCATAGGCCATAGCAGGGGTTTGATAACCCGTTTTGAAATTTTCATTCAGGATTTTTCTGCAATAAATACGCTTGCTTTTGCAGCGAAAGTAATCGCCTATGAACCTGGCTTAATTCTTAAGAAGAAATGCGTTAGC
>JANOLM010000612.1:0-1722 GCA_031419815.1 Bacteroidia bacterium | reverse complement strand
CTGTACGTGTTTCTATTGCAAAAGCGCGCTGAAGCGGGCATATCCAAGGCATCCACCACCTCCGATATTGTGGTAGTCAATCCTCCTATGCAGTCGGGTTCAGCTATCAGCCCCAAAATACAGCAGAATTATCTCTTTGCTGCTGTTATAGGATTAGGTCTGCCTTTATTACTTTTTGTTTTGTTGGAAGTAATAAACAATCGCGTACAATCCCGCGAGGACATCGAAAAAATATCGACCATACCGTTCATTGGCGGCATTGGTCATAAAAAAGGGGATATTAACCTGGAAGTAATAAGGTCCCCCAAGTCTTCCATTGCCGAATCGTTCCGAGCGCTGCGCTCCAACCTCAACTACTTTACAGGTAATAAAGATAAGGCAGTCTTCATGATCACCAGCTCCATTAGTGGTGAAGGAAAAACGTTTACGTCTATTAATCTCGCATCGGTGCTGGCCTTATCAGGGCAGAAGGTATTAATTGTTGGTGCGGATTTGAGAAAACCAAAGTTGTTCATGGATTTTGGATTGACAAACACCATTGGCTTAAGCACCTACCTTTCCGGTAGGGATACATTTGAATCCGTTATTCAGAAAACAAATCACGAAAACCTTTACCTGGTGAGCGGAGGTCCAGTTCCGCCTAATCCATCCGAACTATTGTTGAACAAAAAGATGGAAGAGTTTCTACGCATGGCAAAAGAAAAGTATGATTACATCATTTTAGACACGCCCCCTATCGCCATTGTAACAGACGCATTTGCACTGGCCGACTTTGCAGATCACACGCTTTTTCTTGTTAGACAGAATTATACGCCTAAAATTTTATTAAAGAACATTGAAGATTTTCATCGATCTGGAAAACTAAAAAATATCAGTATTGTATTGAATGATATTTATAAGTCTGGCCCTGGTTATGGGTACGGATACGGCTATGGTGGTTATGGCTACGGGTATGGTTACGGCTATGGAAGCAAGAAGAATGGTTACGGATATTACTCGGAATCATAATCAACTAAAAAAAATAATTGACTTCATCTGTAGAAGTTTAAATCCTTTCCTTGTTTGAAGAAGATAATTTTTATCAATTCTCATCCTGTTCAGTATTTCGCTCCTTTGTATAAATATATGAATCTGCAAGGGTTGCCAACGGCCTGTTGGTATTGTTCTGATGAAACCCTAAAAGGCCACAAAGACCGACAGTTTAATGTGGATGTAAAATGGGATGTTCCCGTATTAGAAGGATACGCCTATCGGTTCTTTAAAAATTATTCCTGGAAACCCTCTCTTTACAATGGCTTCTTCGGATTGTTCAATCCGGCCATGATTACTGCTTTATTCAGGGAGCCAAAAAGTGTGGTGGTGGTTCATGGCTGGGCGTATTTCACCAATATTCTTGTCTTGATTTTTGCCCGTTTGGCAGGCCACACCGTTTGCCTGCGAGGCGAGAATCCCCTGAACCAGGAACGACTAAAAAGTAAGAGAAGTAACAGGGTAAAAAAACTGTGGTTTCGTATTTTCGTTTTTCCTTTTGTTCACAAGTTTCTTTTCATCGGCTTACAGAATAAAGCATTTTACCTTTATTACGGTGTAAAAGAAGAATCACTTGTTTTTGTACCCTATGCAGTGGACAATCAACGATTTCAACAATTTGCCAGGGAATGGACACTAAGGAAAAAAGAGCTAAGGATGAAGTTGGGTTTTCCACCACAAGCTCACATTATC
>JANOLM010000611.1:0-1873 GCA_031419815.1 Bacteroidia bacterium | reverse complement strand
TTATTTTTCTGGATCAGCCGCTGGTCGTTTAGAATATCAAAATTAATGGCACCAAGGTTATACGTGGAAAGGTAGACCTGGGCCGATGTCCTGATTTTTTCGTTCCATAACCTGCTATATGAAATACCTGAGCCAAGATTATGTTGTTTCAATTCACTGGTTCTGGATTCGCGAACAGTATTGATTAGCCGATTCTCTTGATATTCGATATTGTTAAAAACATTCAAAAAACTAAATCTTAGCTTATCCTTTTCCGTAATGTTGTAAAGTAACTTAAGACTGGTGTCATAGAAATAGAATTTTTCTTTTTTTCCTAAGAGCGTGTCGGCATTCGGAGAATTTGTAACATCAGTATCTCTGAATGCGCGTTCAAAATATTGTTTGTAAGTTGGAGTTTGCAGTATATCTGCCAAGGAGCGTCTGGCTGATACTTGAAGTGATGCTTTTTTTGATAAAGGGATTTTGGCAAACATATCGCCATTGATCATATTGACGCCTGCACCTGCTGAAAAAATTTCTGCCACCTGGTCATCCGTACGGATATCAATTGTGCTGGATACGCCATCCCCTAAAACTGAACTTGAACCATTTTTTGTGAGCGTTATTTTTTCAGTTAGATAGGGATTGAAGGCGGAGATTAGGCCAAAAAAATGACCTGAATGATACATTCTTATACCATCCCAGAGCATGAGATTTTGGTCATTTGTTCCACCCCTGACATTTATATCAGAAACCGTTTCATTAATGCTTTGAATGCCTGGCAACACCTGAATGGTCTGCAATACATCAGGTTCAATAAGTCCAGGAAGAATACCTAAAGTTTCGGTAGTGATAACGAGTGAGCCATCTAGTTTTTTATCAATCCCTTTTGTTATGAAGTCAGATACAAAAACTTCTTGCAACGTGGTGAACTGCGGAAGCAGAGTAATTTTTTTACAGGGTACTGAAAGAAATTCTTTTACGGGTGCAACTATAGTTTGGTATCCTACAAACCGAATTTTGACAATGTCATTTTCGGAAATATTTTTTAGATTAAAATAGCCATTTTCATCACTTATTGAAACTTCCTTACCGCATTGGATGGTTGCGCCAGCAACCATTTCTGCTGTATCCGAGTATAGAATATTACCGCAAATCTCCAGTAAAGCCATTTCGACTTTGCTGATGGTTACATAGCGTTCATTTAATAGCTGAAAAAGCAGTGCTGTTTGTTGACTTAAATACAGCAGGGTTTCTTTTAGATCATTTTCTTTTGCAGGAGGAATGATAAAAATCCCCTCAACGTTTTTGTCTATAAAAGTAAAAGTAATGTTATAGCGCTGTTCAAGCCCTTTAAGTATTTTTTGAAGAGACTGCTTTTCATTGTCTTGCGCTATTCCTCTACTACTAAAAAGCAAAACAAAAAAAGTGATTAAAAACCTTTTATTTAATAGCACCGGTCAGGAGAATCTTTTTACCCTTCTCCATCTGATAAGTAAGATTAAGGGGGATTGTGATAGATTTTAATGCGAGGGATATGTTGGAATGGGTGAATGTTCCTGTAAATAACTGAAGGGTATCAACATTCCTGGTGGTAACTAAAACATCATATTGTCTTTCAAATTCCTGCATCACATGGAGGAAAGGAACACTCCTAAACGAACTCTCATCAACGCGCCAATCTGGAGAATTATCCATTGCAATGCTATCTTTTGTTATGACACCACTTATTATTCTAAACATTTGTTTTGGCTGCAGTTGTACAACTTTTTGGGTGCTTTGAACTTCTACTAACCCTTCGTAACACAGTACTTCAAAATAATCTTTACGATTTCTGACATTAAACTCTGTACCTAAAACACTTATTGTACCCACTGAAGTTTCCACTTTAAAT
>JANOLM010000610.1:0-2388 GCA_031419815.1 Bacteroidia bacterium | reverse complement strand
ATTATACTTTGCCCTGGTAAGATCGGACTTAGCCTGGAACAAATCGTTTTCCGAAATCTGGTACTCCACATAGCTTAATGAGCCCAAATCGAAACGCTGCTTGTTCATACGATAGGCTTCTTCGCGAGCATTCACTTGCTTGAGCGATGCTGTATAAGTCTTAGCGGCAGAGAAAGCATCATTATAAGCAGATTCAATAGTTTGTCGCAATGTATTCTCTGTTTCTTGCTTTGTTATAAGAGCCAGTTCAGTTGACACGGCAGCACGTTGCACAGCAGCACGACTTTGCAGGCCATTAAAAACAGGGATGTTTAGCTGGAGGCTAAGGCTCTTGAATAAGTTGTCTTGCAACTGATCTCTTTGTCCATAATTTCCTGAAATTTGAGATAAGACAGGTACCTGAATATTTGTCAATACAGGAGTATTGGCAGATTGGACGTAGCCGATTTGTTGGGTTTGGTCAAGAAAGCCATCTTGTTGATAACGGGCTACATCTGAAACACTGGAATAATTTGACGTTGCATTGGCATTAAGAGATAGCCGTGGGTATAAATTTCCTTTGCTTGCCTTCAACGCCAATTGCGCACTTTGCACACGCAACAAAGCACTCTTAATTTCAGGCATAGTTTGAAGGGCAATGTCATAAACCTCTTCTGGTGTTTGCTCTAAAATCAAATCCTCTGTTTGTAAGTCAGGTATAACCACATCCAAAGGCATAGAACCTGGAAGCTGCATCGCCTGCTTGAGTTGCAACAAGGATAAGTTTAATGCATTCTCCTGGTTGATAAGGTTTACCTCATTTGTAGCAACCTGAGCTTCCTGATTAAGCTCGTTGGATTTTGGCAATGCACCCGCAGCCACCTGTCTCTTAATTCGTTCCAACTGCTGTTGGCTAGAGCTCAGTTGATACTTAGTGTTTCCAAAAAGTTCTTTGTTGAAAATAACATTCGTGTATAGGGTAACGACATTTATAATGACATCATTTTTTGCCTTAATGAAATCCTGGTTGGAGGCATCATATTCACTTGAGTTTTGACGAAATGTATTTTGAATCCTCAATCCATTAAATAGGGTAACTGAACTGGAAGCTTGAACGTTGATCGTGTTGGCATCTCTGTTGGTAAACAAGTTTGTTACGGGGTTCAAGGCTCGTCCGTAGTTTTGACCGTAGGAAGAAGCGGCATTCAAGCTAGGCAAAAATGCCATCTTAGCCTGCAACAGATTGATCTTACTGCTCTCAATACCATAAAGACTGCGTTTCACCCGAAGGTTTTTCTCTAGCGCGATATCCACGCACTCTTGTAACGTGTATTGCTTGGGTGATTCCTGGGCGTAGAGCCCACTTACAAGTAGCAGGCAAAGGATTTTGGTTAGTACAATTCTCTTCATAGGTTATTATCTGGTTCTGTTAAATTTCTGGAATGTAAATCACCTCTTTTACCCAACTTAGACTCCTCAGGTATTCAAATGTTACAGACTTAATGACCGAGTCCATTTCAATAACCAGGCAGGCCAAATCATTTTTACCTTTGCGGGAAACCGACATGGTGGCGATGTTGCAATCATCGTGGGCCAACACATTGGCGATAAAAGCAATACTACCTTTGATGTCATCGGCAAAGATAATAGCGGTATGCAAGCTTGCGCTGAAATCGGCCTTGAAGCCATTGACCTCAGCAATATTAATCAAACCACCTCCACGGCTTTCACCCAGCACTTCAATTTCGCGATCACCTTTTTTCAGCTTCAATCGTACAGAGTTCGGGTGCATGGTTGAGGCATTGCCGACAGACTTAAACGAATATTTCATCCCTTGCTGGTTAGCCAAATCAAGTGACTCTTTAATGCGCTTGTCATCTGTTTTATAGTCTAGCAGACCTGCAATCACAGCTCTATCGCTACCATGGCCCTCATAAGTGCGGGCAAAGGAGTTGTAGAAAATGATTTCGGCAGTATCAGGAGTGCCTCCTAATATTTTAAAGGCAGCGCGCCCTATCCTAACAACGCCCGCAGTATGTGAACTAGATGGTCCGATCATCACCGGGCCAATCATATCAAAAATGCTGCTTTTTTCGGGCATACTGCTCAAAACGGAATTTGATGATAAAAGGATGTGGGTATTACCTATTTCTTGATTGATTGGCAAAAATAGGGTTTATCGCAGAGTCTCCGCTGGGGACTCTACGTTTTGTTATTTTACCCATTATGAAATTCACACTATTCAGTTCTTCTCTTATTTACTTGGTGTATTATCTACACTTTCACTTACTGCTTTATCATTTATCCCATTCCGTTTGCCGTAGAAGCTTCTCAATTTATTCTTCACGCGTGCAACTCTGTTATCAATTTCCGTTTGCCGCAGAGTCCCCGAGGCGGGAGAATCTCTGC
>JANOLM010000609.1:0-2961 GCA_031419815.1 Bacteroidia bacterium | reverse complement strand
GTTCGGAAGCCTGATCGTACTCAAGGAAGGCAAAGCATTGATAGCCACCAAAGAATCAAAATCGTACTTCCAACGCTCTACCCGCTTCATATCGGTTATCTCCATATTCCACGAAGGGAAATCGGCATCGAAGTGGCCTTCCAATGATTTCAAATTTGCCTTGCCATTACCCACAAACTCTCCATAGCTACGATAGCTCACACCGGCTCGCTGGCAGTAATCCCAAATGAATCCATCTTTTGGAAATGCGATTTCACGAGAGCCTTCGTAGTCATACGATCCACCTCGTGAGCCATAACTTGTAGGCCAGGTCTTTTCAACAAAGTCATTGGCATAGGCAGCCATCGACCAGTTGTGACCATCTGCGCTCACTTCTGCATTCACATAAAAATTATCGAGCAACACAAAATCCTTTGCAAGGGCATGATGATTGGGTGTTACTTTTCGTGGAAACAAACAAAGCGAAGAATCGCCATTGCCTTCGGGCATATCGCCTAGCATCTGATCATACGTTCTATTTTCCTTTATAATATAAAAGACATACTTGATAGGACTTTTGTCACCAGCCTTTCTGGGAATAGGATTGCCTTCTTCACCTTGGGCGAGTTTCTCAATCTCCTTATTATAAGGACTGTTCTTGTAGGCTGTTGAAGAATAAATCGATAACTCTTCCTTACCTGGCTCTTGCATGATCGACATCGTGCCTTTGAAGAGCCCTCCAATATATTGTGTAGAGTCAGTTCTACCTTCATAAGGATTTGGTCCTTTAGGATTGGCCATAGATTTTGTTCCTTTTCCATTGGTTACCCAGATGTTACCATTCCAGACTTTCACAGAAGTAGGATACCAACCTGTGGGTATAAAGCCCACGCTTTTGCTATCACCAGGTTTTGCTACATCAAATACAGCCAGACAATTATTATCCGCATTGGCGATGTAGAGCAAACGTTCATCCTCCGATAACGCCACACCATTCGTTGTGCTTCCGGCCAGAGAATTTGGATATAGAGCAGATGAAAAAACTTCAACTACTTTTTGCGTTTCGGTTTCAATCACAGATACTGAATTATCATTACCGCTGGCGACAAAGAGAAACTTTCCATCTTTCGTCAGTGTCATGTCATTGGGATTGCTGCCAACCTTGATAGTTGCCGTTACCTGCAGTTGCACAGGATCGACCACAGCAACTTTGGAACCTCCCCACAACGATACGTACAACGTTTTTCGATCCGGACTTAGTACACAGGCATACGCTTCATGACCAAGTGGAAGTTTGACTGATTGCTTCGTAGCCAGATCGGCAACGTAAAGCGAACTGTCATCTTTCGTTGCTATGAATAATTTTCCTGCCTCGTCATCGATGGCTATTCCAGTGGGCGAAATTTTTACAGGCCAAGGAAGGCCTAAGACAATAGAATCGGTTTTTGTCAAGCGTGAGTCTTTTATATCATAAATCAAAATAATATTGTCATTTCCTCCCGAAGCGTAGAGCTTAGTCTCTGCTTTATTGAAAGCTAAGCCATACCAGGATTTTTTGATTTCAATTTCGTCCAGAACTTTCTTCGATGTTGGATCGATTAAAATAATAGATTGTGTGCTTTGGCCATTGTTCGTAACCGCCATGAATTTTCCGGTTGACGATACGACCAGGTTCATTGGAAAATCACCCAATGGCAAAGATGTACCAGCCGGGCTCAATGACCACCCATTGGGAAGAAGAACACGATTAGCCGTAAGGTGAGTAGCAAGCGAATCTAAATAAGCCTTATCCGATTTGGGCTTACTACATGAAAAAATAATAAAAAGTAAAATGCCTATCGCCAGGGGAAATACCAGTTTGATTTTCATAAGCCAGGAGTTTTTATCAATGGTTAACTTTCGTCCGGCCATCATCTTTTCGAGCCTTTTTGATTTCGTCCGGATCATCTAATTTAGGTGATTGCTTCATTGCTTCCCAATCAAATTTTTCATCCAATGGATCCAGCGCTAGTTGCGGATCAAAAATCCTTGGGTCAACAGATAAGGCATTGTAAGGTGTGAAGTCCGGCTCAGACATAAAACAATCGCTTAGCGAATTCACACCAAAATCATACTGGTTAAGATACGGTATGCCTAACACATTCCAGAACGTTTTGAAGATAGAGCCAAAGCTGTAATGCTGGTGAGAGTTAAAATTCTTTTTGGCATAAGGCGAAATCACCATCAATAAACTGCGATGCGCATCAATGTGGTCGTTTCCACCCTGCGCATCATCCTCGGTCACTACGATCATCATGTTTTTCCATTGCGGTAAGTGGCTCAAATATTCTACTACTCTACCCAGTGCCAAATCATTATCGGCCATATAACTTTCGTTGAATGCAAATCCGGCTTTAGGACGTTCACCTGCCCCGTGATCGTTGAGCAATTGCAAGGTGAGCACCGGTGGTAAATCTTTCTTCTGATCAATAAATTTTTCGTTGATTTCTTTAATGAAAATATCTGTACGAAATTGATCGGGGATGGCCATGTTAAACGTTGGGAACAATCGAGATGTGCGATTGTACAATGGACCCGGCATAGGATAGTTTACTAAATAACGCACTCCACCATATTTAAAAGTTGAATCTGAAAAACCTCCGGCATCAAACTCAACGCCAAAACCAAAATTATAAAACTCAATACCGCTGCGCTCCAGATGTTCCCACATAGAACCTGCTTCATTATAACTCTCAGGAAAAATAGCACCTGCTGCACCTGTCATTCCAAATTTACCTGGAGCTTTTGATTCTTCGCGTTGACTGCGCTTGCCGCCATAGGCCGCTGGCGCGTGTGTTTCCATCCACTGATTGGGATAGGTATTGGTTAACCATACATGCCCATCGGCTGAAACATCGGAGTCCACATAAAAATTATCGCTGATGGTAAACTGTTCTGCCAAGGCAAGATGATTGGGCATCACAGTAGCAGTATCCACTTTCA
>JANOLM010000608.1:0-3787 GCA_031419815.1 Bacteroidia bacterium | reverse complement strand
GTTTGTTAACAGCAGGGGCAAGGATAAGAGTACACTGAAACAATCTTTAGGGACTTCTAAAAATTCAATTTCCGCTTATCATTTCCCTTCTGGGGAAACAGGAATGAGGTGATTAAAGAGATCAATTGAATTTTTAGAACCCACCATAAATAATAAAGATGATGTTCAAATTCGAAAAACTGATTATTTGGCAGAAGGCAATAGATTTTGCGGAGGATCTTCAAACTATAAAAACATGAAATCAAGCAAGAAGATACTATTTATCACAGGCGGTATAGTGTTGGTGGGGGTCATTACAAGTTTACTTGTGATGCGTAATGTTGCGCTGCAATTCTTTCGCAAAACTGAAGCGGAGAGCAACTATAAAACTGTAGCTGTAGCCGATTTTGAACGTCTTGATTTTTCAAAGAATTGGGATGTTAGAATCTGGCAAGGGAATGAGTTTAAAGTAGAGCTGGCCATCGATGAGAATTCGATATGGAAACCCACCCTGGAAAATGTAGACGGTACGCTATATTTTAAAGTGAAGGCAGTTGACTCAATAGAAAATTCCCAGCCTATCTACGCGAAAATAATTGCCCCTTCATTGAAAGGAATCACAGCCAAGCGCGGTACGAAAATCAGTCTGGAAAACTTTCAATCAGATTCCATAAGTCTGGTATTGGAAGATGGTAATTCATTCACTGGCTATAACAACCACTTCAAATATATTTTATTCAAAACCTCAGGTGATGTGTTATTAAAACTAACAGATGACGGAAATACTTTACAGTAATGTGAATTGAATTAATAAACATACATACGAGTACAAACAACATCAAGAAGTCTTCAATTAACAAACACTAAAATTTAAGGAAAATGAAATCATTTTTTTTAGGAGCGCTTTGCTCCCTGGCATCGCTTTGCAGTTTCGGTCAGGATCGATTCACCATAAGCGGCTACATGAAAGACGCAAGCAACGGAGAAGCCTTGATAGGTGCCACCGCATTTATCAAAGAAATTTCCAATGGTACCATCTCCAATGTATATGGGTTCTACTCCATCACATTGCCAAAGGGTACTTACAGTTTAGCCTACCGCTATGTTGGTTTTAATGATGTCAACAAGATAGTAGAGCTTGACAAAGACTTGCGGCTGGATCTTGAGTTTAGCTCGGCCAGTAAAGAGCTAGAGGAAGTCGTGATCACCAGTGATGCCATCGATAGAAATGTTCTTAGTATTGAAATGAGTACGGCTGAACTGGATATCAAAGCAATTGAAAAGCTTCCTGCCTTTGCCGGAGAAGTAGATATTATAAAAAGCATTCAGTTGTTACCGGGTGTCAGCACGATAGGCGAAGGCGCCTCTGGTTTTAATGTAAGAGGAGGAAGCGTTGGTCAAAACCTGGTATTGCTTGATGAAGCACCCGTATACCAAACATCTCATATGCTTGGTTTTTTCTCGGTTTTTAATCCAGATGCAGTGAAAGACGTGAAGCTCTATAAAGGAGGCATACCTGCTCAGTATGGAGGTCGACTCTCTTCCATTCTTGATGTGCGAATGAAAGAGGGAAATAATAAAGAATACGATGTTACGGGTGGAATAGGTACCATTTTTAGCCGGCTTGCAGTTGAAGGACCGATAAAGAAAGATAAGTCTTCATTTATCATTGCTGCCAGAAGATCGTATGGCGATTTGCTGGCCAAGGCATTTACAGATGCTTTGAAGCCAGGGTCAGCGTTGTACTTCTATGATTTAACTGCCAAGACCAACTTCAACATTAATGAGAACAATAAAATATACCTCTCAGGTTATTTTGGCCGCGATGTATTCAAGTTTACTAAATACCAGGGTCTTGATTGGGGCAACAGCACTGCTACATTCCGATGGAATCATTTATATGGAAACCGGATGTTTTCAAACTATACAGTTTTCTATAGCAACTATGACTATGGATTAAGTTTGGGCAACAGCGAACTGGACAAGTACGATTGGAAATCGAAAATAAAGACCTACAATTTTAAACCTGAATATTCCTATTTCATCAATGCTAACAATGAACTGACTTTTGGTGGCCAGGCCATTCTGTACCGATTCGAACCGGCCAATGCTGTTACAGTAAGCAATGGTGCAACCACCGATATAAGTTTAGATGAACGCAAAGCATTTGAAACATCCTTGTATATCGGAAATGATCAGCGCATCACTGAAAAACTATCCGTGCAGTATGGAGTTAGGTATAGCAATTTTAATTATTTGGGAGGGAAAGTGTATCACTATGGAGACACTATCAAAGGAATGGAAAAGCCTTTGGTTTCCATTACAGAAAAAGATACATGGGAGCCTATTAAATCTTTTGGAAATCTTGAGCCGAGGGCTTCCTTTCGATATCAGTTAACAAAAACTGCCTCCATAAAAGGAAGTTATAACCGGATGAATCAATACATCCATTTGATCTCGAACACTACTGCTTCAATACCTATTGATGTGTGGCAGCCATCCACCAACAATATTAAACCGCAGCAAGCAGATCAGGTTGCACTTGGATATTTTAAGAACATCAAGGAAAGCCGATATGAGACCTCGGCAGAGGTTTACTACAAATGGATTAATAACCAGGTGGAGTACATTAATAGTGCCGACATATTTATCAATAAATTCCTGGAGTCACAGTTACTTTCAGGTATTGGACGCGCCTATGGACTAGAACTCTATGCCAAAAAAAATACAGGAAGACTGACAGGATGGGTGAGTTATACAGTAGGAAAATCTGAGATGAAGGTAGACGGAATTAACTATGGCGTTGATCAGAAAAATCGCGTTGGCAACTGGTATCCTACAAGATTTGATCAGCGACATAATGCAAAAGCTGCTGCATTTTATGATATCAATAAAAAGGTTTCTTTATCTGCAAATTTCAGTTTTATAACAGGTACACCCACTACTTATCCAACAGATAGAATAACGGTAGCGGGCTATGTCATTCCGTATATAAGTGGAAGTGAGCGGAATAATTTTAGGATCCCCAACTATCACCGATTAGATGTGGCAGTTGCGTTCAATAATATCTGGAGAGGAAAGAAAGGCCGTAAGGGCAAAGATAACCTGGTTGTTTCCATCTATAATGTATATGCAAGGAAGAATCCTTTCAGCGTATACTTCTCACAAGGAATTACCAGACAACCTGCTGATGTGCCTACAGTTACATCATCCACTCAGCTTTCAATTATTGGAACCTTGATCCCTTCTGTTACTTACAACTTTAAATTTTAACACTCATGAAAAAGCTTATATATCTATCACTCGTTGCTTTTGTTTTTTTTGGTTGTGAAACCACCATCACTCCAGATCTCGACAATGCTGAAAAAATTATGGTTGTGGATGCCTGGATCACTCAGAAAATGGAGCGACAGGAAATCAGGATAACCCGATCACAACCTTATTTTGACAACTCTCGTCCTACCAAGATTTCAAATGCAATAGTAGTTGTTGAAGATCTTACCAGTGGCACAAAATACAATTTCCAGGAGGGCCCAACATCTTATTTTTGGGATCCGGTTGGTGTACCTTTTGGTGAAGTTGGTCACGATTACAGATTGACCGTTACTTCGCAAGGGGAAACCTTTGAAGCATTTTCCAATCTGGGAAGAGTGCCGCCAATTGATTCTATACTATTTCACTACAAGCCTGCGGAAACTATCATCAAGCAAGAGTATTACCTGGGTGAGTTTATGGCAAAAGACCCTGTTGGTGTTGGAGATGCCTATTGGATTAAAGCATGGAAAAATGGCGTTTACCTTGGCAAACC
>JANOLM010000607.1:0-2494 GCA_031419815.1 Bacteroidia bacterium | reverse complement strand
TTGTAGTGTGTGTCCTTCTGTTTTCATAGGGAATAGCTCTTTTTTCCTAATGCAGCTAAATTTTATCTATTCCAATAAGTTTTGTTCCAACGTGTACTCTCTTAGCAGAGGATTTACAGAGAAGTCATAAAAATCCAGATGATCAATTAATAATGTTGCCAATCCACCAAGCAGGGTGATTTGTTTTGAAAAGGATATTTTTTCATAAGCGGCTGTGAGAAAAAGCTGCCCCTATAGAAATGAGTATGAATTTTTGTGGTTTAGTCTGAGCCATTCTTTGTGAAGAAAATTCCACAATCAGCAAACTGTTTCCACAACTCCTCTCCACAACGGATTTTTAATTGATCGGGAGTACTTAAGTCATCAAGATTTCACTTAGCCAACCATTTTTTGCATCACACAACAAACCGGCAAGCTCGTTTGCGGTAAAGTTTGTGGGAAATTGATGTGTGTTTAGTGTCAGTGCAGTCCTATATTAATTCGCGATAATTTGATTGTTGAAGCAAATAGCACACGAATCAGTTTTCGTATTCTCTTCATTATAGGAACCGGTGGCACAAAATTGTTAGAGTGTTGGGAAGAGAATACGACCGGTAAAACGGTAATAAATATTAACCATGATAGAGAACCAACCAAACGAATTGACATTGATTTATCATTCCGATAAAGCGGATGATAAAAAGGCAAGGGCTTTTGTCGAATCCGTAACTGATTATAAAGTCAAGACATTGGATTTGAAGAAAGAATCTCTTACAGAAACCCAACTCGCACAAATAGCGAATAAGATGGACGTAAAAATTGAAATGCTTATTGACCCCACGTATAAGGATCGCCTTCCATCAAAGGACATTAACACAATCGGTGCGGTAAGCGACATGGATTTATTAACCATTATGACACGTGAACCAATTTTAATTAATACACCCATTACCATTATCGGAAAACGCGCTTATCAATATGCTTCTGCCACTGAGCTACTTAATAAGAACATGACTACGGATGGGGTTGCATCAACAAAAGGTGCCAACCGTGAAGAGAGAAGAATAGTTTTTTAAAAGTGGTAAAATGAACAGACTCAACTAAATTAATTATGAAAAAAGTAAGATTAACTCTGACAATGGTGCTGGTGGCTGGGATGGTTACAGGATTCCTGCAAAGCTGTAAAAAAGATGAAACTCCGAACCCTCTAACGGTAGTAAGTGTGGTGACTGATTCGGGTATAGCGTTGGATGGTGCAAACGCAGTAACCAATATTCCCGTAAAGGCCGCTTTTGTTGTAACGTTTGATAAAGAGATTGATGCTATGACTGCCAATTCTGCTTCCATTGCAATACTATCGAACGGGGTTGACGTGCCCAGCACTCTGACAGTAGATGGTTCCACCGTCACACTTAAGCCGAATGTTGAACTTGAAAACGGCACGAATCACACGGTTTCTGTAGCATCAACATTAGCGGCTAGCGATGGGGCTCCTGCAACGGAAGCTCAATTTACTCTTGTTACGTATGGACGCGCTAATGTTGTGCCTCCTCAATCGGGCAACCAACTTTCATATTTCAGTTTCTCAGGAAATATGAATGACGCAGTAGGCACTCACACTCCTGCTGATTTGGATGTTAGAGATTTGACGTTCAACACCGATAGGTTTGGTTTCGCAGGATTAGCAGGTGACTTCAACGGCTCTACTTCAATTGTTGAAATCCCCAATGGTGAACACTACCTGTCCGGCAACAGCTTTACGCTAAGCTTGTGGATCAAAGCAAACTCGACCAAGGAAGGTCAATTTGTTTTGGGTCTTGGAGCTTGGAAAGGTTTTCACCTTGAGATTGCCAGCGATTGGTCGTGGATTAAAATGGCCAGTCAGTATTCCGAAGCAGGCGGCCTTTCAGATTCCGAAGATAACTGGTTTCCCGGAACAGGTGAAACTAATCAGAATACTGGATGGCAAGGTTGGACTTTTCATAAGAATGTGTTGCCACATGGCGGTGGTGTTGGTACCACCTACTTAAAAGATAAATGGGCTCATGTGGTGTGTACCTATGAAGCTTCTACTAAACTGGCAACTATGTATATCAATGGAGAAAAAGTGAAACAACACGATTTCGACTTATGGCCAGTGAACGATGCGAAGAGAACAATTTCAGGTGTGAAATTTGCCGGGAATTTATCGGGGGGTGGAAACAAGCTGGCCTTAGGATTTATCCAAGGCAGTAGAAACCGGATAATTAGCGACAGTTGGGCTGATCCGGTAGACGTTTATAGCAACCACTTCAAAGGTCTGATGGATGATGTGCGGATATTTAAGGTTGCATTGACTGCATCTGAAGTCGGCACTTTACATACGGCTGAAAAACCTTAGCATAATTTGGGTTTGTTATAAGTTTTTCCCAAAAGGGTTTCTGCCAAGGGAGCACGCTTTCAAACGCGTGCTCTTTTTTATTTAACTACATAATACGCCATGATCCAGCAAATATTCAGACGTGATCGAATCCTA
>JANOLM010000606.1:0-1736 GCA_031419815.1 Bacteroidia bacterium | reverse complement strand
ATCCCTTCTTCTAGTTGCTTTAGTGATATGCGGTTTGGGGGACGGATCAGTTTTGCCATAGACAAATTGAAGTAATTTTATAAATTTACTGATTGCTCCAACCTTAATTCAAAAACAATGAAAAAATTCTGGCGCGATTGCCTATTCTGTACACTTTTCGTGTTTGTAATTTTGTTCAGCTTATACAGTATAAGTAAACTAAATATTTTCAGTGCCTTCGATCCACTAGGAAAAGCACTTGGAGATATGGAGATGTCTGACATCGCCTTCTCGCGTCTTCGCGAAGATCCTCCCATTGATACCAACATTGTCATTGTAAACATTGGAGACCTTAGCCGGGGGGAAATCGGTCAGCAAATTGCAAATCTCAATCGCTGCAAGCCTAAAGTAATTGCATTGGATATCATTTTTAGTTGTGACTATTTTCAAGATTCTACTATTTGCCCGCAAGCCTACGACACCCTAAACAATTTAATTTTCGCCAATGCAGTTAGTAGTGTCAAAAACATGGTGATGGGAATGCGTATTACACAAACGGATTCATTAATAAATGTTTTGGGCGATGCTGCAGTTTACGATTCTATCGAGCACACCTATCCTACGTTGCTACAAAATTCACAAGAAGGATTTGTAAATCTGATTACTGATGCTGATCATCAAGAGGATTTAAAACAGTGTAGGGCTTTAAATCCCACTTTAATGGTAAGTGGGAAAGAGCAGTTGGCTTTTTCAGTTAAGATAGCGATGTTATTTGATTCTGTAAGAACTAAAAAATTCTTAGCCCGTGGGAATGAAGAAGAAGTAATCAACTATAGAGGCAATATCGTGGATTGGCATGGTGCCTCTTCTTATGCTGGCAGATATCCTGTGCTAGATTGGGAACAAGTGTTGGATACCTCGCAATTTATGAGTGGCATGATCAAAGACAAAATTGTAATTATGGGATTTTTAGGTTCCGATCTGAGGGATACTTCTTGGGACGACAAATTTTTTACACCCCTCAATAAAATTTATGCTGGCCGTGCCCGTCCTGATATGTACGGCATAGTTGTTCATTCCAATGCGGTGTCAATGATTTTATCCGAGGATTATGTTAACCAACTTCATGACTGGCAGGAATATGCCATTGCCATTGTTATTGTACTTCTCAATGTAGCCTTGTTTTTTAGTATTGTAAGAAATGAAAGATCGAAAGACTGGTTTGATGGGCTAAGCTTGCTCGTTCAGTTAATTCAAGTGTTGTTGTTTACCTCCGCCATGATTTTTTGCTTTGCCTGGTTTAACTTTAAATTGAATATTACTGTTACACTGGCAGCGGTGGCTCTTGTTGGCACATGTTTTGAGTTATACACAGGTGTGTTTTTGAAATCTATGTCCGCCTTAGAAAAACGCATTAGAACGTTTACCACAAGGCGAAAGCGTGTATTAACAGAAAACTAATAGGAATTTTATTAAATTTGGAATAAACAGGTAAAACCATGAAAAAAGGTAGGATTTTAGTGATGTCTGGCTTTCTTTTTATTAGTGCTTTGGCATACAGTCAAGATTATGCCTTCAAGGTCTTAGCCAATAAGGGCTCTAATGAAATTAAGTCCGGGGATACTTGGCAGGCCGTGAAGACTGGTGCAAGCCTAAATGCGGGTGATGAAATTAAGATCACTGAGAACTCTTATCTGGGGTTAGTACATAAAACTGGTAAACCGATGGAATTGAAGCAGGCTGGCAGCTATAAAGTT
>JANOLM010000605.1:0-2126 GCA_031419815.1 Bacteroidia bacterium | reverse complement strand
CCTCCGCAAAATCTATTGCCTTCTGCCAAATAATCAGTTTTTCGAATTTGAACATCATCTTTATTATTTACGGTGGTTCTAAAAATTCAATTCCACAATCATTTGACTTTCAAATCAGAATCCTTGCTTTGATGATTCACATATTGCCTGTATGAAGTAGTCACATCCTCCATCGAAAAATTGAGCAGGCTCATTGCTTTGAAAAACCGAGGCAATTCAGTGTTAACGAAATCTTCCTTGCGAAGAGCCTTTGTTTTTTCAAAGCCGTCATCGGCCACATAGTATCCAATTCCTCTTTTGTTATATATGATGCCTTTGTCTTGCAGGTAGGTGAAGGTGCGCATTACAGTGTTTGGGTTAACTTCAATGTTCACTGCAATTTCTCTCACGGATGGTATGCGGTCTCCCGCTTTCCACTTTTCAAGTAAAATATTCTCGCAGAAGTAATCTGTTATTTGCAGATAGATAGCTTTATCGTTTCCAAACTCCATACTACACCTCCTGCTCTTTTAGTCCCCAATAGGTATTTATCCAGCACACAGGTGCAAGCACCCACCAGAATATCCACTGCAAGACGACTGATGTGTTGTGTGAAATCATTTCATTAAGTACTTGACATTCGCCCACTCCGCAATCATGATTAAAAAATTCGTCTCCCATGATGAAGTAGGCTAAGACACCACCCGCTGCAAAAAAAAGGATCAGTGCAAACAAAGTCTTAGGAAATACATACCCTTTGAAATAGGCAGCTCCAACCAGAAAAATCCCTTGTAATACAAAGTAAGTTTTCATGGAATTAAGTGAATAGTTTCCGAGCGGATCAAATGGCTGGAAGGTCATGTGACTGAATAAGAGAGAACCAATCGCATTTGCAAATAACGTGTAGAGGGTGTAGGTAATGGTGAATAAGGCAATCCAGCCAACAGATGTCAACAACCACATGCAGATGAATTTTTCGAATGGGGATGCCGGTAAGGTGAGGTAATGGTACCTCTTCAGGGTATCGCTTAGATCATTGAAGGCAAGACTGCTCAATATGAAACCTCCGATGATGAGGTGGAATGCATAGTTCTCTGCATGGGCATCAAAAATCTTTCTCTTTTCAACAGCACAATCAAACAGCAGACTAACAAAAAAAAGCAAACCAAAACTTATTACCAGTAGCATCAGCAAGCCTTTTTTGCTTTTGAAAAGTTCCATTTTCACCAGCAGCCAGAATCTCGATAGATCAAAATAGTTCTTCAGGTCCATTGTACTAGCGTTTGAATATTTCGTTGATCTTGCTTTTGTTGCTAACAACCGCGTTGAACAATATTTCCAGGTTCATGCTGGTTTCTTCCATAGTTTTATTCTCTGTCACCACGGTATAGGCACCTAAGTAAGATTCCGCATACACCAAAATGTTATTGTTTGGTAATTCTGTCTGCCGCGTAATGGAGAGTTTCTTTGATATCGTTTCATAATTCTCGAAAAAGACAATTTTTCCTTCATCCAGAATGATAATAGGGTCGATCAGGTTTTCCATGTCCCGTATCTGGTGGGTAGAGATAATGAAACTGCGATCTTCGTGAATGGCATTGGCAACAATCTTTCTAAACTGACTCTTCGATGGAATGTCGAGGCCATTGGTGGGTTCGTCAAGGATTAAAAGCTTACAATCAGTTGCCAGTCCGAATGACAATAAGAAGTTTTTCTTTTGCCCATACGATAAGGCATTCAGCTTTTGATCCCTCGGAAGTTTAAATTCATTAATATATTCATCAAACAAACTGCGATTAAAGCGAGGGTAAAATGGGCTATATAAACTTAGATATTGTTCAATTTTCATGGAGGGAAGGTGAAACTCTTCCGTCACCAGATAAATTTCATTCAGAAAATGTGGATAACGATCCTTCGGGCGAAAGCCAACTACATCAAGAGTTCCATCGGTTGGGAATAGCAGCCCGCTAATAATTTTAAGAAGAGTAGACTTGCCCGCACCGTTTTTACCCAGCAAACCATAGATATTTCCGGATGGCAATGAAAGATTGAGCTCTTTAAAGAGTGGTCGTTTTTGACCGTAACCAAAAGAAAGATTCTCAATCTGTATCATATTTGCAGCGGTAATTAGTGTACTACATCACTAA
>JANOLM010000604.1:0-27594 GCA_031419815.1 Bacteroidia bacterium | reverse complement strand
AAACCTCTTGGTGACAATCACTTTCTTCAAGGATGAACTTGAGTATAATAACACAATGAAAAAGATTGAATCAATCATGAACGAAGAACAGAAGTTTAAAATGAATGGGATTGTAACTACTAAAACAACATGGGTTCTTTTTCCAACAAATAAATCCTTTAGCAGCAAAGTAAAATAAATATCCTAGGACAAAGATTCACGACTCAACTCATTCGACAAATGACCGGCTTCAAATTAACAGTGGACGCGCACAGGCGGCAACAAAATGTTTCTGCAATGGCGTGGTTCGGTGTCCTCATTACTTTCGTCTTCTTTATTTACATTGTGTTGCGGGACAGGGCGCAACTGGTCGGCCTTAACATTTCGCTTCGCTCCATTGTTAAGGCCTCCTATGCCCGCCACTGCTTATGCACAAACGTTGTGGGCAAATGATCCGGTGGTTTCGTGGACAGATACGTAAAGCATGATTCAGACTCGGCTGATGAAAGAGCATAAGGGAACATGGATTTAAAAAAATTAAGACAGATACCTTGTTGTTGACGACAAACATTGCGATCCTGCATTTTCACTAATTTACTACCAACTTATCATTATTTGTCCTTTGTTTATTTCAAATAGACTGATTAGTCTGTTTGAGTTTATTTTTACTATCTTCGTGCCGTGAATTTGAAACACGACAAGGAAAAGGTAGTACAAATAGGTCTAAATCTCTTTTGCTCGAAGGGCTATACCAATGTTGGGTTGGACGAAATATGCCAAACCACTGGGATGACAAAAGGTGCCTTTTATAATGCCTTTGAAAGTAAGGAAGCCTTTTTGTTAGAAACATTAGGCAGCTTTGACAGGTCAAACACCGAAAGAATAAATGCGGCTCTAGCTCCTAAAAATGGGGTAAAAGCTATTGACCAGTTACAAGAGTTCTATTCTTATATGCTTAAAGTACAGCCCAAGGTAAACTACATGGGTTGTATGGTAAATAATATGATGTCGGAATTAGGTGCTATTAATGAAAAAGTGGGAGATGCTACAACAAAGGGATTTGAAAAAATAACTAACGCTGTCGAACCTTGTGTTAGAAGAGCACAACAAGAAGGCGACATTAATTCTAATTTTAATTCAAAGGAAATTGCTGCTCTTCTTCACACAACTTTTTATGGTGTCCTGACAAGAGCGAAAAGTCTAGGCAACTATAAAAATGGTATCAAAACAATGGACTTATTATTCACTAATCTAAAACAAAAATAAAATGGGAAAAACAACGACATTCAAAAGAGCAATTGAAATCAATGCTCCAAAAGAAAAAGTATGGAAAGCATTAGCTGACTTTGGAAACATTTGCCATGCGCACCCAGCAGTCGACACTTCACACGTGACTTCAAAGCAAAAAGATGGTTTGGGCGCAACGCGTCACTGTAACTTTAATATGATGGGTGCTACATCCGAAGAAAGAGCAATTGAGTGGAATGAAGGCAAAAATGTAAAAATAGAGGCTTATGAAATGAAAAAATTACCTGGAATACAAAAAATAATTGTTGATTTTGCAATTGAAGAGAAAGGGAATAACACATTGCTCACTTCAACAATGGAATACTCTATGAAAAATTTCTTCTTCGACATCATGAATAATGTAATGATAAAAAAAATGAACTCACAGCTAATAGACGGTATTGCAGCAGGTCATAAAAAATATATTGAGACAGGAGAAATAGTAAAGAAGGACACAAAGTTAGAATTAGATAAAGTCATTAATCTGGACTAAATTAAATGGTGGGTGCATATGCAATTGACCGTGTTACAATATGCTGGGTGACCAGCTAATCCTTTTAGTGCACCCATGGTTAAACGACAGTTTACAACATCTGGACAAAATTGAAAATAGAAGCTAACCGAGATAAATTTGAGAAGAGAGGCCCATCAGCCCACAACAAAATGTTTCTGCAATGGCGGGGTTCGGTGTCCTCATTACTTTCGTTTTCTTTATTTACATTGTGTCGCGGGACAGGTCGCAACTGGTCGGGCTTAACATTTCACTTTGTTCCATTGTTAAGCCATCCTATTCAGGCAACATCACAAACCCAAACGTTGGCGGTAAGCCACCTATCTCCGTGGACAGGACGTTGAAACCGATTAAGATTCGGCAAAAAGGACATTTTCTAAAGTTTCACTTTCGGACAACTTTTCTTATATTTGCCACGTGGACAATAAGAAGAAACAGCGGACGATTATTTTCTATAAAAACTGCTTTGACGCCTTCTTCAGAGAACAAAAGCAAAAGGTAAAGGATAAAATTATCTGGACTTTTGATTTAATTGAAGAACTTCAAAGAGTTCCTGAAACCTATTTGAAGCATCTTGAGAACACGGACTGACTATTTGAAATCCGTATTCAACAAGGAAGCGACATTTTTCGAATATTCTGTTTCTTCGACCAAGGACAGTTGGTTGTTTTAGCCAATGGATTTCAAAAGAAAACACAAAAGACACCAAAAAAGGAAATTGAGAAAGCACTTAAAATAAAGGAGGAGTATGAAAGCGAAAAAAAGTAACATCACGACACTTGACCAATTCAAGGACAAGCATTACGGAAAAAAAGGAACGACCAAACGCGACAAGCTTGAGGCAGGTTATGAAAACTTTAAAATCGGAGTCCTTCTGCACGAAGCTCGACTTGAAAAGGGCTTGACTCAAGAAGAGCTTGCTGAGAAAGTTGGAACAACGAAATCATATATCTCAAAGATTGAAAATAATATCAAGGAAGCAAGAATCTCGACACTTCAAAAGATAATCGAACTTGGACTCGGTGGACATTTGGAGTTATCCATTAAGCTTTGACTTGTTGACAATAAATTGAGTAAGGTGGCCAGCCGGCAACAAAATGTATAAAACATAGCGCTGGTTCGGTGCGGCATTGTAGTGTTAGTTTTTTAATTTCGTTCGGTGTCGGGGACAAAACGGAGCAGGTCGCTAAAGCCATTCTCCCGATAACTATCGGGATCATTTGGCTTTAGCTCCTATGCCGCGCTACGTCACATGCACTCACGTTGGCAGAATGGCCGGTAAGATTGAGAATTTGTTTAAATTAGGGACATAAATAAGTACTGATATGAGCGACTTAAATGTAGAGAAAGAAAAACTTGAGATTATCAAATGGGTGACTAATCTTAAGAACAATACGGCTATTGAACGCCTGAGAATGTTGAGGGCAAATCCTAGAAAACTGGACTGGTGGAACGAAATAACTGACGAGGAGAAAACGGCAATTGACAAAGGACTTGCAGACATTAAAGCTGGACGAGTAAAACCACACAAGGAAGCTAAAAAGCTGTATGAAAAGTGGTTATAAATTACTCTGGTCTGACAGGGCATTGGCAGACTTACAAAATATTATAAACTATTTAACTGAAAACTGGACTCAAAGAGAAATTCAGAATTTTGCGAGGCGACTTGATAAACGGCTTGACCTAATAGTAATTAATCCTCGACTCTTTCCAAAGACTAGCAAGAGAAAAAATATTAGGAGATCAGTTTTAACAAAGGAGACCGTAATCTATTACGAGACAAGAGAGAATATAATCAACATTGTGACTCTTTTTAATCCACGACAAAATCCAAGGAAATTAAGACTTTAGGCCACATCCGCCCAACAATGTATAAAAACATGGCGGGGGCTCAGTGTTGCATTGTAGTTTTCGTTTCTTAATGGCAATGTGGTCAAAAATAGTTGGTGATTTTGGTAATAACATTGGTGAAATTTGATTTTGTAAACCTGAAGAGGAAGTAGGCTTTGCTGGAGAGCAACCTGCCAGCAATAAGGTTTATCTACTGAAGTGGTCAAAAGACTCCCCAGTTAGCGCGCGTCTAAACGCGTGCTATTTATTTTGCTATTTGGGTACGCGTTCCAAACGCGCCCCAGCAATAAATAAATGAATTGCTTTTTTCAAAGCTAAGCCTGGTGAAGGGACTTTTTATCAAATAATTGAAATACAAGTGCCAACCCCACCACAATCATGCAACCAATGATATTGTAATAAAGGAAAGCAATCTCTTCATAAAAATAAAAGTAACAGCTAAGCACAGAAACTTCGGCAATAAGTGCGGCCGCAAACACAGCATTGCTCCCTACTTTTTTCAGATAAAAAGCCACCAAAAAAATTCCGAGTATCGTACCGTAAAACAAAGACCCCCCAATATTTACAAACTGAATCAGGTTTTCGGCCTGGTTGGCCAGGGCAGCAAAGACCATCGCGATAAGCGCCCATAGGACGGTAAAATATTTTGAGGCGTTCAAATAATGTAAGGGTGAAGCTTCTGGTTTGAAGGAACTGTTGGCTGGCACGCGTCTGGTTAAAAAAAAATAGGTAGATCTAACGTCTCTTTCCTGTCATCTTATAAAAGTGAACATAAAAACGTACAATAAACAGTACTTTTTTTAGTAACTTCACGCTCATTATAAGATTAGCCAATGAAAACAGCAACAGTAACCGCCTTCAGAACCAATATGAAGGCACTTCTTGCAGAAGTGGAGAGCGAACAGGATATTCTCATTTTATCCGGGCCAAAGAAAAAAGGTTTTGTATTGCTGACCCTTCAACAGTTTAATGCCATGCAGGAAACCGCCCATCTTTTGTCAACCCCAGCAAACACTGCACACCTTATGGAAAGTATTGCCCAGCATAAAACAGGAAAAGTCATTATGAAAGAACTCACTTTAGTCAGAGATGAAGAAGCGAAAGGGATCAAAAGCAGAAGCGTGAAAAGACAGCCTGGTAAAAAAGCTATTTACAAAGGGAGTCCTAAGTGATGAATGTTTCTTTTACCGCTAATGGATGGGAAAACTATAAGTACTGGATTGAAAATGATACCGATATCCTAGAAAAAATTAATACTTTACTAAAAGAAATAAGAAGGGATCCCTTCAGAGGTATTGGTAAACCAGAGCCACTTTCCGGAAATCTCAAAGGGTATTGGTCCAGAAGAATAACGGGAGAGCATCGCTTGGTTTATCATGTTTCAGGAACGAAGCCAAATCAAACATTAACCATTATACAAGCTCGCTTTCATTACTAAAGCTAAAAATCCCGGATACTTAAGCTTCTCTCCTTATACCATTCTCAAAAACCTGAAACACCAACCCCACCACCACCACCACCAAACAGCCAATAATATTGTACAGGAGAAAAGCAATCTCTGTAAAGAAGTAGCAATACAAGATCACCGACTCAGCTATGATAGCCGCAAAGAAAACAGCATTGGACTTGAGGTATTTAATATAAAATGCCGACAAGAAAATCCCCAATATCGTACCATAGAAAAGGGACCCAATGATGTTCACAAACTGAATGAGGTTTTCGGCCTGGTTGGCAATGGAAGCAAACAGCATGGCAATGACAGCCCAACCTGCAGTGAATAGCTTAGAAGAGTTTACATAGTGCAGATCATTTCCGGTTTTGTGGATTGAGCGTTTATAAATATCAACCGTGGTGGTGGATGCCAACGCGTTTAGCTCAGAGGCTGTGGAAGACATGGCAGCTGAAAAAACGACTGCAAGCAAAAGTCCAATCAACCCGTGTGGCAGATAGGTCATCACAAAATTTATAAATACATAGTCTTTGTCTAAGGTATTTGCCCCAGGAACCGATGCTGCAATTCGCTCTTTCACTTTAGTCCGTATGTCACGTTCAGTATTCGAAATAGATTTTAGTGATTCCCTGGAAAGTTCAATTTGGTTCCGGTCATTTTCGCGAATAGCACCGGCCAACTTCCCAGCTATCTCTTTTTTAGTCAGAAATAATTTATCATACTCTGTTTCCAGTTTTTGTATTTCTCCTGCCTGAGAAGTTTGCATCGCTTTTTCTTTCAGCGTAGTATTATGAAAGACAGGTGCCTGGTTAAATTGATAAAACACAAAAACTAAAATGCCGATATACAAAATAATGAACTGCATAGGAATCTTCAGCAGTCCATTGAAGATCAATCCCAACCGGCTTTCCGTAATGGACTTACCACCCAGGTATCGCCCAACTTGCGATTGATCGGCACCGAAGTAGGAAAGAAAAAGAAACAACCCACCTATCAAACCAGACCAGATATTGTAACGGTCGGTAAGATCAAAAGAAAGATTGATCATGTTTAGTTTGCCCATTTCTCCTGCAAAGCGAAAGGTGTCGGCAAATGAAATATCCTCAGGTAAATTCCAAAAAGCAATCAGCCCAGCTGTGATCATGCCGGCCATAATAATAGTCAACTGATATTTCTGAGTAAGGCTCACGGCTTTTGTTCCACCACTTACTGTATAAATCATGACAAGTGACCCAATAAAAATGGTGGTAAGGCTGATGTTCCAATCCAAAATTGTGGAGAGAATAAGCGAAGGAGCATAAATGGTTATGCCTACAGAAAGCCCTCTTAACATGAGAAAGAAAAAAGCCCCTAATGAGCGGACTTTTAAATCAAAACGCGTTTCCAGATATTCATAAGCCGTATAAACTTTTAATCTATGATACAATGGAACAGCGGTAATACTCAGGATCACCATGGCCAGCGGCAACCCAAAATAAAATTGCATAAACCGCATACCATCTTCGTATGCTTGCCCAGGAGTTGACAAAAATGTAATAGCACTTGCCTGCGTAGCCATAATAGAAAGGCAAACTGACCACCAGGGCATTGTCTTATCACCTAACAGATAGCCATCTATATTTTTACTTCCTTTTGTTTTCCAGGTACCGTAGGCTACAATCAATGCCAATGTCCCCAACAGGATTACCCAATCCAATGCATTCATAGAAAGGATTGAGTTATGAAAAAGTAAATGATGATTTGAAAAAATAGTACGGCCATGACTAGCCAATACCAACCCTTCCAGGATTTAAAAACTGGAGGCTTCTCTTCAGGAGATTCTGACATTACTTTGACGGTTTAATTTTTTGACTTTGCGGCTTTTTAACTTTGCTGAGGGAAGCAAGGTTTGCAAATAGTTTGTATGCACCCCCAACACCCTCCGGCAATTCTCTAAAGAATGAAAGACCTGTGTAAACATAGTGTCCTTCTCCATATTTTGCTACCAGTAGCGAACCATCACGCGCCTTTTCGCCTGTATCGTTAGTAGATAAAATAGCCTCAAAGTTTGCATCCCAGGTATCGGGGAAATAAAGGCCACGCTCCTGAATCCATCCTTCAAAATCTTTCGTAGTTATTTTATTTGGGTAGTTCAGAACAACATGGTCTGGTTTCAAAATACGAACTTCACTGTTTTCCTCGGTAACCCTATCGCGGCTGATGTTCAATGGAAATGGAGAAAATTTATCCTTATCTATTTCAAAATCATTATTTGTATTGTACTGCACAATCATTGTGCCCCCTGCCTTTACGTAGTTAAGAAGATCAGGCATGAAAT
This sequence comes from Bacteroidia bacterium, assembly GCA_031419815.1. Taxonomy (GTDB): domain Bacteria; phylum Bacteroidota; class Bacteroidia; order Cytophagales; family Cyclobacteriaceae; genus ELB16-189. The sequence continues at coordinate 20,199 of JANOLM010000604.1, read as the reverse complement.
ACCTGACCCGATCATTCGTATTGAGTGTGCGAATGCCCAATACAACGGCATCAACCTTCTTAAGATTTTCAGCAGTTACTTCTTCATTCTTCATCTCCCAAACTTCATAGCCCATGTTTCGCAAGGCAGCCGGTATATCATCACCAGCACCCTTGATGTAACCGATCAGGCCACCTTCTTTCTTCAAATCCACTCTAACTATTTTAGAAGAAGCCTTAGGAAGTAATGTCTGTGTTGGAATGTGATCATAGGAGATAGTCTGAACAGATAGATCAAAAAGCTTTCCGTCAATTTCGGCTACCGCAGTTAATGACGAACTTATTTCCTCTTTTGAAGGATACACCTTAAAACTTAGTGTCTTCTCTTCACCTCTTTTAGTCAAATCAAAAGGCTGAGCAGTTGGCTCCGACCTCCATCCCATCGGCAATGACAATTTTAACTGACCCGATAGGTTCTTATCTGCAGAAGATTTGAGCAGGACAAAAACATCCTTTGGATTTTGATCTTTAAACAACAGAACGCGCTCAGTCAGGTTTACAAAAACAGGTGGAACAATTTCGAATGGTCGCCAGAGTTCTCCCTTAACAGGATCTGTCCATTTATAGAGTAAAGGCGAGCGAATTTCAAGACGTTCACCATTTACTAAAAATGAAAGCATAAATGTAGCGGCTGGATCATTTTCCGGTTTACCGATAAGGTCTTTATTAGACACATTGAAAATACCTATGCCATGTTCAGCTGATAACCAATACTGATCGGAATAGTCGAGTGTTGACAAAAGTGATTTCTTAGATTTAAAGATCTGAGGTTTATTATTTACCAAATTAATAATCGCTGAGGTATCCATGGATAGCTCATAACTTTTGATGGCTTCAAGTTTAACATCAATAGAAGATCGGTTGATTATCTCAAAGGAACACGTTACAGGTTGGCCTGGTGCTACCCAATAATTATTAGAGGTAACCTCTACAAATAAGCCCAGGCAATCCTGGATCAGTCTATTTACATCCACAAGTTTTCTCTCTTTCCACACACTGCTTTCCAGCGATGTTATTTCTTTGCGGATTTGAAGCAGCAAGGAAACCGAGTTGAAAGGTTTTTCTTCATCAAATTCTTTTATCGCCTTATCCAGCAGAGGTTGAACGCGTTCGCCACCTTTCACCAGGGTCCAGCTTGTGTTGATACCTTCAAAAAAATCTTTTTGCGCCTTCTCCCCTTTTGCATATTCAAAAAACTCTAATGCCTCTCCCCTGCGGCCAGGCGATCCAAAGCCCTGGCTCTTATGTTGTGTTCGACTATCGGCAGCTATCTCTGAATAAGATTTTCCGAGCAAGTTGTTATACGTTCCTAAATCAACCGCAACTATTCCGGGCGTATTTTCATTTATCGTTTGATTCCACCATCGGCCAGTATTGGTGTAAAGTCTTTTGGATTGCCAAGTACCAAAATCTTTCACCTGATCAGGTGCAAATTCCGGATTGTTGGTAAGGTCAAACGCTTCCTGGGCCAACACAGCAGAACCCGTATGATGGCCATGACCTGCCCGCTCATCCGGAGGAAACCTTGTCAGGATCACATCGGGTTTAAACTCGCGCATGATCCTCACTACATCAGAAAGGATTTCGTCCTTATTCCAAATGTCAAATGTTTCTGTGACGCGTTTAGAAAAACCAAAATCATTCGCACGGGTAAAATATTGAAGGCCACCATCAATCTGTCTTGCGGAAAGAAGTTCTTGTGTTCGGATTAGACCAAGCTGATCCCTTATCTCAGAGCCAATGAGGTTCTGTCCGCCATCTCCGCGGGTCATTGATAGATAAGCTGTAGTCGCCAATTTATCATTGGCAAAGAAGGCAATAGCCCTTGTGTTCTCGTCATCAGGATGGGCGGCAACATATAGTACTGATCCCAAAAAGGTAAGTTTTTTCAATTGCAGCTTAATGGCGGCAGCATCAGGCTGTTTTCGAAGCTGACCGAAAGAAGAAAAGGAAATAAATACTAGTAGCAGGAATGAAAAACGTCTCATTACAAATAAAGTTGAGTTTGTGCAAAGTAACGGATAAACACGGTAGGGAGATCGCGAATTTAAAATTTAATATTCAAGCATCAAGTTAATTTTAAACCTAAAGCCTGAAACCCTAACTTGTAACTTGAATTATTTGCCAATGAAAAAAATTATTAAATGGCTCGTTTACTTACTGGTGATTGGAGCAGTCATTGTTTTTTCGTTGATTGGTCCAATCGACAGAACACCTCTTCTCGAGCAACCTTTTTATACCGAGATGATGGCTGAACTTGACACTGTTAAACTTGCAGCTCAACCACCCACTCAAAAACTTAAAATAGGTTGGGGTAAATATAACATCACACCAGCATTTGATATGCCCATGGCCGGGTATAAGCCCCGTTATCATTTTGAATCTGTTCATGATTCGCTGTATGCAAAAATCTTAGCCGTTGATAATGGCCTTACCACTGTCTTTATTATCACTATTGATCTATTACTCTTTCCTCCTGTGGTAAAAGAGAAAATAGAAATAGAAGTAAAAAAATTGTGGCCCAATGATTTTATCTATCTCACCGCAACTCACACTCATAACGGACTTGGTGGCTGGGATAATAGCATCGCAGGTGAGCTTATTGCTGGAGACTATCATGAAGAGTGGGTAAATCAAATCAGTGAAGGAATTACAATGACCTTGAAAAAAATTAAGCAAAACATGGTGTCTGGTTCCATATCTTATTCCGAGACTGATGCAACCGGATATGCTGGAAATAGACTGGCCGATGAAAATGGTAAAGTAGATTCAAAAATAAGGGGCTTAAAAATCGTTCGCGAGGATAGCACCAAAGCAATGCTTGTTAGTTTTAGTGCGCATGCTACCAGCATTAGCAAAAAGATCAACAGCTTGTCAGGGGATTATCCTGCGGTTTTAGAAAGTGAACTGGAGAAGAACGGTTATGATTTTGGGATGTTCATGGCAGGTATGGTAGGCAGTCATAGACTTGAAGGCTTTTCTGAACAAGACTTTGCGTTGACTGAAAAAGCGGGTAGAACCCTGGCTTCTAAAATTCTTAATGAATCAATTTATACGAAACAACTGGATTCTGTTTCCATCACTGCCGCGCAAATTCCCATTCAGTTTGGGCCATCTCAATTGCGCATTGACAAGAACTGGCGTTTGAGGGACTGGGCGTTCCGGTCATTGCTTGGATCCTTGCAAGGAGAAATAACTTTCCTTGAAATTGGAGATATTATTTTGCTCGGAACTCCGTGTGATTTTTCGGGCGAAGTATCTGTGAACGCAGAATTGGAGGAGCTGGCTATGTCAAAAGGGAAAAAATTAATCATCACCAGTTTTAATGGAAACTATACAGGCTACATCACGCTGGATGATCACTACGATCGATACAAAAAAGAAGAAGTAATGGCACTGAATTGGGTGGGGCCATATTTCGGGAAATATTATGAAGAAATCATCGAACGAATCTTGACGAAGAATTAATGTTTAGCCGGAGGCCTGTTACCTCCGCGATGTGGCCCACTTTGCTTTTTCTTCGGTTGAAATGATTTTGTATTTACACGCTTCAACTCAGGTTGATATAAAGGCCCGGCACCTATTTCCCCTGGCAGTGCAATTTTAGGCACTTCTTTTCCAATCAGATTTTCAATGCTGGAAAACCTGCGCATATCACGTTCATTAATAAAGGTGATGGCTGTTCCGGTTGTTTCTGCCCGGGCAGTTCTTCCAATCCTATGTATATAATCTTCGGGATCTGGAGGTACATCAAAGTTAACGACAAGGCTAATGCCTTCCACATCAATACCTCTGGACAATACGTCCGTCCCAATAAGAATGGAAAGTTGTTTGTTCTTAAATTCCCTTAAAATAGACTCACGCTCTGGTTGTTCAAGATCGGAGTGAATAGCTTTTGCCTTCACGCCCATGCGATGCAAAGAGGTATCGAGGTTTTTTACATTCTCTTTTGTGGATGCGAAAATGAGTACGCTCGGATAGGTTCCTGTTTTTAGTAAATGCTTAATCAAGAGTACTTTTTGAGCATCATACACTACATACGCCTGCTGCAAAATACCTTCTGCGGGTTTAGACATGGCGATGTTAATTTGCTCTGGTTCTCGTAAAATTCGATTCGCCAATCCTCTGATCTTGGGGGGCATGGTTGCAGAAAAGAGCAATGTTTGTCTATGCTCTGGAAGGTATTTAATGATTCGGATAATGTCCTCGTAAAAACCCATGTCCAACATTCTGTCTGCTTCATCCAAAACGAGATGTTGAAGTTGATCTAGTTTTATAACACCCGATGCAAGCAAGGCCATAAGCCTGCCAGGCGTAGCGATAATAATATCAGCCCCTGACTCAAGCGCCTTCTTTTGTTGTTCCCATATAGCGCCATCCCCTCCTCCATAAACGGGTATTGAACTAATACCAAGAAAATAAGCAAAGCCTTCGATTTGCTGATCAATTTGTTGCGCTAACTCACGTGTTGGTGCAATGATCAGCGTATTAAGGTGCCGGTTTTCGGTGTGAATAATTTTATTTAAAATAGGAAGAACATAGGCTGCTGTTTTTCCAGTACCAGTTTGTGCACAGGCTATTAAATCTTTCCCTCTTAAAATTATGGGTATAGTTTGTTCCTGAATAGGCGTGGGCTTGGTATATCCCATGGAAGAAAGTCCATCTAACAGGCGTTGATCGAATTTGAAATTATCAAAATTCAAAGTTGATTGGTTTTGGCGGTTAATGAAAAAGCCAGGCTTTGATGGCCCGGCTTTGTGTTGCAATGCTACAACATAGGATGCTTACTTAGCTAAACGCACATTAACTGCGTTCAAGCCTTTCTTTCCATCCTTAAGTTCAAAAGTAATTTTATCATTCTCGCGGACTTTATCCACCAGACCTGATACATGTACAAAATACTCTTGTTCTGTTCCTGATTCCTTTACAAAACCGAATCCTTTGGCTTCGTTGAAGAATTTTACTGTTCCTTCTTTCATTGTGATTTGATAGTTGATTGATTAAATAATTAAAATGCTAACAGGTCAAATGTAATGAGAAAAATCCAATTTCTTAATCTGAGCTAATCTGGTTCCACCCAAATTGTAAAGGTTGATTTTGTCAGATTAGTGAACGCAGAATCAAAAAATAAAAGCCGCCAAGACACTTTTAAGTCATCTGGCGGCTAATTTATACCTTATTGCTCCTTTAAGCTGCTTTTTTAATTCTCTCCATTTTAACCTCTTTTTTGGCTTCTTTCTGTTGAGCAAGCCTTATAATCCCAACCTTATCCAACACTTTCATAATCTGATAGGTAGGATCTATTTCGTGCCAGCGTATACCTCCAAAATTGGGTCTCGACCCGTATTTGTGGTGATTATTATGGTAGCTCTCTCCCATCATAAGAAAATCAACAGGAAGAAAATTGCGTGACGTGTCTCCAACCTCAAAATTGCGGTAACCGTACTTGTGTGCAAACCAATTTATCACCGCCCCATGTATAGGGCTCATGATAAAATGGATGGGCAATAAAGCAAACATCCACCAGGCGGTCGCGAAATGGTAATAGAAGAGTACATACAAGGCACCCCAGAAAATACGTGATGGCCATGAGCGCGCAAACTTGTCAAAGGCTATCCAGTCGGGTACGCCTTCAGTAAAACGCTTTTCAACTATCATCTTTTTATTTGCTATATCGGAGTAAATAGTTCGGGTTTTCCACATCATGTTCCAAATGGTCTCGTCATACTTTGGAGAATGTGGATCATCTTCGGTATCCGCGAAAGCGTGATGCATGCGGTGCATAACACCATATCCAAAGGGGCTTAAGTAATTTGATCCTTGAAATATCCAGGTAAGAATGTACACTACCTTCTCGGTGAACTTATTCATCGTAAACGCTTTGTGAGCTGAATAGCGATGAAGGAAAAATGTCTGAAAGAACAAAGACAAATACCAATGGGCTACAAAGAAAATCAAAATCTCTTTCATGAAACAAAAATGGTTTAGGTTATTAAAAAAGTCAAATGACCCCAGTCAATTTACTGTAAGACAAGGTCACGGATGATTTGTGACAGGAATGAAGAAGTATTTTACAAAAAATAGTAAAAGGCCTTATAAAGAGGCATTTTGGCCTTTTTTTGAGAATTTACTGGCAATGTCGTTTTTCAAAATCTGAACAAACTCAGAAGCATTATCCAGATCACATGCTTTTCTAAAGCTTTCAAACATGTGGGAAGTATCGGGCATTTCGAACTTCATTTTTGAGCTTTCATCATTTAATTTCTTTTTGGCACGACTTAAAAGCTGCCTGCAATGGTCTGCCTTCTTATCCAGCACTTTTTGAAGGGCATCGTAATCAAAGTCAAATACTTCCTTCAGCAGATAAGCAGCCCGCTCCAATGGCTCAAGTTTAACAAGAAGCACCTTAAAAGCCGTAGAAAGCTCTTTTTCGAAGTCAATATTAGCCAAGTCTGATTCTTTGAATTTTGTGAAGAATTCGGATAATTGGAAGGAATCCCAATACTCCTCTTTCTTTCTCTTGAGAGCATTGAGATGATTAAGGCAATTGTTGGTAACAGCTGTAATCAAATAGGCCTTTGTGTTCCGGATTTTAGTTTGATCGATAGTAAGCCATTTCAGAAACGTATCCTGAACCACATCTTCAGCATCGGCCTTGCAGCGAAGCAAATTATAAGCGATACTGTGTAAAAGCGGCTGATAAAGGGTAATCGACTGGGCTTGGTTCAAATCTTTAAATTAAAACTCAAAATTAAGTCCAAATACTAACAATTCAAACCCCAAATTGGTTTGAAAAGAGCTCAATCCTTATTGACTAACAATTTCATCCAATTCCAGCCAACGCAGTGTTCTTTGGTCTAATTCGTCATTAATCGATTGAATTCGCTTCGATGCTTCAACAAGTTTTAGGGAATCCAAATTGTCTTTCTCCAATTGCTCCGAAATGCTCTTTTTTTCTACTTCCAGGCTACTGATTTGCTTCTGGAGTTCTTCGTGTTCTTTTTTCTCTTTAAACGAGACCTTTTTTTTAAACTCAGTCGGAGCTGGTGCTTCAGGCTTTTTAGTTACAACAGGTGCTGATTCTTCTGCATCCTCTTGTAAACGGTAATCGCTATAATTTCCATTAAAAGGTTGAATTTTTCCATTGCCTTCAAACACAAAAAGTTCATTCACTAAGTGATCCATGAAGTATCGGTCATGAGACACCAAGACAAGACAGCCTGTAAATTTTTCAAGAAAATCTTCCAGTACATTTAATGTATCAATGTCAAAGTCATTGGTGGGCTCATCCAGGATAAGAAAGTTTGGATTGGTGACCAAAATCTTTAACAACTGAAGTCTCTTGCGTTCGCCACCACTTAATTTATCAATGAACGTGTACTGCTTAGAAGCTGGAAATAAAAACTGCTCTAGAAATCTGGACGCGGAAACAGAACTTCCATCAGAAAGGGTAATGAACTCGGCAATCTCTTTTACTTCCTCAATCACCCGATGGTTCGGATTTAAGTCTTCTGTCTCTTGTGTGAAGTATCCAATCTTGGTAGTTACACCTGGAATGATTTCACCAGAATCTGCTTTTGCTTTTCCTGTAAGGAGATCTAAGAGGGTAGACTTTCCAATGCCATTTTTTCCCACGACTCCAATCCTATCCTTCTTCTTGAACACGTATGAAAAATTATCCACCATTTTCTGATCACAATAGCTTTTTGAAACGCCATGAAGTTCAAGTATTTTCCCTCCTTGTCTGGCACCCGCTAAATCTAATTCAAGCTTATCCCTTTTGAGGTTTGTAGATGCTTTGTCCTGAATTTCATAAAATGCCTCGATTCTATATTTGGCTTTTGTACCCCTGGCTCGGGGTTGCTTGCGCATCCACTCCAATTCCTTTTTTAATAAGTGTCGTGCCTTCGATACTTCTGTTTTAAGCATTTCTTCCCTATCCGACTTTTTTTCTAAAAAATACGCGTATTTGCCTTTATATCGATAAAGTTTACCTCGGTCAAGCTCCAAAATCTCTGTTGCCACGTTGTCAAGAAAGTATCTATCGTGTGTGACCATGATCAAAGTGATATTCGGACCAGAAAGGTAGTTCTCCAGCCATTCGATTGCCTCCAGATCAAGGTGATTGGTAGGCTCGTCCATGATGATCAAATCCGGCTCTGTCAATAGCATTTGCGCCATGAAAACCCTTTTGCGCTGCCCACCCGAAAGCTCTTCAAAACGCTGCTCAAGGTTAGTAATACCTAGCTTGCTTGTAATCTCCTGCACTTTGGCGTCATAATCCCAGGCTTTAAGTTCCTCCATCTGTTCCAGCAAATGCTGCATCTTATCAGGCGAAACATGGGGATCGTGGATGGCCTCCTCATAGTCACTCACTACCCTGGCAATCTTATTTTCTTTGTTGAAGATAATTTCCTTAACGGTAAGATGACCAGCTACATTGGGCTGTTGTGTAAGATAGCCTACCTTTATTCCTTCGCGCACGGATACCTCTCCGGAATCAGATTGCAATTGACCTGTAAGGATTTTTAGTAATGTAGATTTGCCAGTTCCATTTTCACCCACCAAAGCAAATTTCTCGCCTTGAGAAATGCCAACGGTAAGATCCTGAAACAACCAGTGATCATGAAAAGACTTTGAAACTGACTCGGCAGAAAGATAATTCACAGCTTTATAAAATTGGGCTGCAAGTTAGCAATTAGTTACTAGTTTCAGGTTGCAAGTTTCAGGTTGAAAGCTTTAAGTAACAAGTTCTGAGTTTCCAGTTACTAGGTTTTTGGAAATTCAGTTTTTGACTATTTAAACTCTCATCCAATAACATGACTAGCCACTGAAAATGACTTATAAAAAAGGATTGTTGTTAGCTTTGAATTATGCGGTTCTTGTCTGCTTTAAGTAAAAGCAAAACAAGCTTAAGCTAACCTGAAATAACACTGTTGCAGCGATGGCGAAAAATACTAACATAGCACACATCTTTAAGTTGAACTTGAAATTAATATATCGCCACTAAATATCCTAATAAACAGCAAGTTATGGTTTTAAATATTAGTTAATCTACTGATTATGAATTTGGTAGAAACGATTGAAAAAGAACATTCAAAAGCTCAGTGTATTAAAATTATAAACTACGTTGGCCAGAACCCTAAACGTTTTGAAGACTTGGTAGCTGTTTTTCTCAATGGGCCTTATCGCATCACGCAACGCTCCGCTTGGCCGCTAAATTATTGTGTCGAACGTCATCCTGAATTAATTAAACCCCATTTAAAAAGAGTATTGAAGCATGTATTAAAACCAGGGCTGCATAATTCTGTGAAGCGCAATACTATGCGACTGCTACAGTTCATTGAGATACCCAGAAGCTTGCAAGGTTTAGCGGTGGAAATTTGCTTTACATTTTTACAGGATACTAAAGAACCTGTTGCTATCCGGGTCTTCGCAATGACTGTACTTACCCAACTGTCCAAGGTTAGCCCCGAACTAAAGAACGAGCTTATCCCAATTATTGAAGATCAATTGCCTTACGGAAGTCCGGCATTTATATCCAGAGGTAGAAAGGCGCTAAAAGAGCTGAGGTGAATAGATTAATTGATTGGTTAATTTGTTAATTGCAACAGAAAAATATCATGCCTGATCCACAAGATTCCACATCAACAATTATAGAAACCAGTCAACACCAGCACATCTGTAAAAGCTGTAGCAATATTTTTACTGGTGAGTATTGCAATCTCTGTGGTGAAAAAGTTTTACTTCCTTCAGATCGTTCGTTTAGGAAATTTCTGAGCAACATCCTTATCTCCATCACTTTTGCGGATAGCAAGTTTATCAAGACTTTGTGGTTGATGATCAAAGACCCTGGGTTTGTGGCCCTCCAGTTTTCGGAAGGAAGACGAGTTAAATATCTCAATCCCCTTTCTGTATTCTTTCTACTCAACTTGGTTTACTTTTTCTTTCCTGTCATCCAGCTTTTCAATGCTTCACTGAATACTCAATTGCGTTCCCCTTTAAGCGGCTATTATCAAAATATCATTGCCCACAAAATCTTAAATCTGCACATGGATGTTGCCTCATTTAGTCTGATCTATAACTTGAAATCAACATCCTTTGCTAAATTAATGGTGATGGTATTCGTGGTGATTGCTTCCCTGCCACTGAATATACTTTACCTTAAAAAGAACCGCTTCTTTACCGATCATGTCGGTTTTACGGTGGAGTTGGCGTGCTTCAACCTGTTTGTGAACGCACTGGTTCTCACCATCTTCGCCAAATTTTTTGGACTAGGCCAATTTTTAGATGAGTTTCTGCTGACGGGTATTTTTATTACAACCAACCTTTACTTCCTCTTGCGGTCAGGGATTACCTTCTATAAAGAAAAAGGTTGGCGGCTTATTCTGAAATCAATCCTAATGATATTGTTTTTAAAAATTGCGCTGGAAATTTACCGATCCGTTTTGTTCTTTGTTACCATTGAATCTTTATAAAATTCAGAGTTTAAGATTCACGCGTAGGACGCTTTGAATTCGTTATCGGAGTGAGTGACTTAGACTGTTGATCAGGTCTTCGGCTTGAGTTTTTTCTTCTTCATAGGTGACCAAACTTCGATAGGCCAATAAAGCCTGGATGGCCTCTTCAATTTCTTTGTTCATTGCCAATGTAAGACCTAGATTAAAATGACTATTGGGAAACCCAGGCTCAATTTCGATAGACATTTGATAGTGAAGTTTCGCCAGAGGTATATTGCCGACCTCAGCGTACAGGTTTGCTAAATTATAATGTGCTTCAAAATGTCTTGGATCTTCCTTTAAGCCACGCGTGAAACAATCAATGGCTTTTGTGTAGTTCTTTTGTTCCGATTCAAGGATGCCTAAATTGCAGTAAGCGTCCGCAACAGAATCGCCTTGCTGAATAGCTTTTAAATATATCTCTTTTGCCTTTTCATTGCCTTGCTCATCCAGCATTAGGGCTTCTTCAAAAGTAGAGAGTTGGTTGAGGCTTATAATTTTACCTCCTGAAAAAAGATTCAATTGGCCATGACGTCCGGTTTCGGTGTGCCTTTTTTTTCGCACCGGTTTGAAGCCGAACTTCTCGGGATTGGGGCTTGGAAACTGAATGACCTTTGCCATGAGAGCAAAGTTAATGGTTAATCGGAATAGTTCGTAGTCTCAAGTTTTGAGTTTCAAGTTGACAGCCTAGAAAGGATCATCACAGCGACAAAAACTTGAAACTGGAAACCGGAAACTCGGAACTAACTTAACTCGCCTTCCTCTTTACTGCCTTCTTAGTTTCCGCTTTCTCTTTCACTGCAGCACCCTTGGCCTTCTCCATTGGCTTTTTCTTGGCGGCATCAATACTTGCCTTCAAGGCTGTCATAATATCTACAACCTTAGGTTCCTCTTCTGTTACCATCACAATCTCCTTTCCTGCAATCTTCGCATCTATTATGGCTTTCAATGCATCATAGTAATGATCCTTCATTTCAATCTGCGAAAACTTAGTGGTCATGGAATCAACCAAAGTTTTGGCAAGTTTAAGCTGCTCTTTGTCAGCCTTTACTTCCAACAATTGAGGCACCTCGCCCATACTTCTGATTTCATTTGGATAGCGAAGCCGGTACATTAAAATACCGCCTTCATGAGGCGTAAGCAACACGGGTGTCTCACGATCACGCAACACAACCTTTCCTACACCAATCTTACCGCTGTCTTTTAAAGTATGACAAAGCAATCCATATGTTTTGGCCGCAATGTCACCATCAGGGCCAATAAAATAAGGTGTCTCAAAAAGAGTTGGGTGAACCTCTTCCGATTTCACAAAGCCCTCAATTTCAATTACTTTTTCGCTTTTGAGTTTTACCTTATTTAAGTCTTCCTCTTCCATTATTACAAACTGTCCGGGCTCATATTGGTAGCCTTTCACAATGTCCTCTCCGCGCAGTGGCTTACCCGTAACTTTATCTTTCTTTTCATAGCTAACGGGATTGTGACCTTCCTTCGTCAACAAGTTGAAACTTATCGTTTGACCTGTATCGATGGCATTATAAATCCTAACCGGGATAGTGACCAGCGAAAACTGGATGTGACCTTTCCAAATGGCTCTCATGGCTGAGTTAGTTTAAAAAATGAATATACTACCACTAAAATATTGGTAATGAACCAGTAATCAAAGAAAATTATTAGAAAAAAATAGGCAGCAGCTGATCTGGTTGAGCCAACTTATTCTTATTGACTCAGAGTGATGTCAAAACGTTACATAAGAAGTCGTGTCTACCTTCGCCTTCAATTCATGAAGAAGATTGTATAAACCGTAATAGGTCTTATTGATATAAAGAGCATCTTTCACTCCTCTGGCTTTCTTTGATTCCCTGAAAGCCTTCATACTCCCAATTTCTTCACCGAATTTGTAAAGCTCATTAAAATAAATCTTATCAGAAAAATCAAATTGCGGAGTTCTAAACGGGCGACCAAGAAGTTCAACTAACTGTAAGAATAGTTTTTCAAAAAAAGCTTTGTCCTCTTCCGAATCATCATCATAGATAAATCTTAGCTCCCTAAAAACTTTCGCTTGTCTTACCTTGTCGGTAAGGAAGTTCTTATTCAGTAACTGAAAATAAATTTTATAAAATTCGCTGGGTATTACCTTTACACATCCAAAGTCAATTACTCCAAGTTTTTTGTCTTCTGTAATAATAAAGTTTCCAGGATGCGGGTCTGCATGAAGAGTCTTCAGGGTATGGATCTGATAATGATAAAAGTTCCACATGGCCTGCCCTAACCGATTCGATTCCTCGTGGGTGAGCGAGCCCGTCTTTATAAATTCCCCCAAAGGCTTGCCCTCAATCCAATCCATTGTCAAAATCCTGTTAGCAGAAAGCTCAGGATAGTAAGTAGGAAAAATCAAATTTGGAATGTCCTTGCATTTTTCAGAAAGCTCCATTGAGCGATCTAATTCCAAACTATAGTCTGTCTCTTCCAGCAAACGTGATTGAACCTCACCTATAAATTCGTCATACTCTGCTGCATTTAACTTGAACATTCTAAGGGCAATTGGCTTCACCATTGCCAGATCACTCTTCACACTGTCTGCCACACCCGGATACTGAATTTTCACAGCCAGTTTTTTACCCTTTAACGTAGCCCTATGAACTTGCCCGATGGATGCTGCGTTGGCTGCCGATTGACTAAATGTTTCAAAAACCTCGTTAGGGCGTTTCTTAAAATATCGTTCAAATGTCTTGACAACTAATGGATAAGAAAGCGGTGGTGCACTGTATTGAGCCATGGCAAATTGGTTTTGATAAGCCGTTGGCAGTAAGTTCTTGTCCATGCTCAGCATCTGAGCAACTTTTAGCGCACTTCCTTTTAATTGACTGAGGGAGTTATAAATGTCTGTCGCATTGTCCTCGTGTAATTCGTCTTTCGAAAGACCGGGATTTACTAACCTCTTACTGTAATGCTTGAGGTAATTGGTACCAATCTTAGCACCTGTAGAGATAAATTTTGAAGCTCGTTGAACTTTCGTTGTTGGTATTTTATGCTGATCTTTTATTTGAGACATTAATTCCTAGCGTTTTGATAGAGAAACTTTCCGAAGTCAATGGTATTGTCAAGAACACCTTTTCCAATTAAGTCAAAGGCAAGGTTTACTGATTTTTCTATCGCAGCATCTGTACTCTCAAAGTTTGGACTTTCATCCCGACCCCAGAAGTGCAAAATGAACATGGCGTGAAGCCAGAATATAACATGATAACGTTGATCTAGATACGGACGGGTAGCAACTTCTCCTGAGGTTTTCCCTTCACTCAAAACCACTTTTATCCACTCATCAAAGGAAGCCTTAAAGCCCTTGAGGAACTTGGGAGGCATAGTTGGGTTTTTCCACAATTTCATATGATACAGGACAAAGCTTCTGTCTGTTTTCAATATTTCCGCTAAAGCGAAATAAAACGTTAGAATCTTCTCCCGCGAAGAAAATGAAGCATAGCTTTCATCTGATTCTAAACGCTTACGTGTTTTATCAATATAATCTTTCCAAATGCCTTTTTCCACGGCATCAAATGAACCGAAGTATTTATAAAATTCGTCTTCGGAAATAACTAGATCCTTGCAAAACTTAAATACAGACGCGGGTTGTTTCCCTTCAGTGAGTACGTATTCGCGATAAGCTTTTATAATCTTATCCCCTGTTCCGCTGGCTGCGGATTTTGATTTTGTTTTTTTGGCAGTTTCCATAATGATTTAAACACGATTTAAGCTCAGAAGTTTCGATTATTGGAACTAAATAAGGCGGAAAGGAGATATATTTATATGATGGCCAGCAAGATTTCCAGTGTGGTATTGTTATTCGCACTATTCGTAAGTTCTGCGCAAGCTCAATTGAAGAAGAGTGCCAGAATGTCTCATGAAGAAGCTGAGGAGGCCTTAGCGAAAAGGAATCCTTCAAAGGCTTTGGAAATCCTGGGTGAATGCCTGAGAACTGATCCATATTTCTACGATGCGTATTACACCCGAGGTTTAGTGCGGGAGCAACTTAGTGAATATGATGGGGCGCTCACCGATTACAACATATACTTAGAACTAAAGCCAGAACATGCGGAAGCACTATTTTCACGTGCCGTGCTACGTTTTAAACGAGGCCAGTACGAACTCGCAAAATCTGATTTTATAAAACTTATTAAACTTCCGCCAGGAGAAACCACCACTGTGTTTTTTCAGCAAGACCAATTCGCATCTTCTACTACACGGATCTTTACAACACAAGGATCAGACAAGGCTTACCTGCTCAACTATTTAGGATTGATTGAAACTAAACTTAAAAATCACATAGTCGCAATTAAGTTGCTTGATTCCGCGGTTGGCTTACACCCACATAACGCAGATCAAATCGTAAACCGTGGATTAGCAAAAGAAAGTAATAAAGATCTTAAAGGAGCAATGGCAGATTATCAACTCGCTTTGTTAATCAATTCTGATCACAGCCTTGCACGGCACAATTTAGGAGTGCTTATGGCTATCCATGGCTCATCTGAAGATTCTGAAAAATTATTGATTGAGTCGATTGAACGAAATCCTAATCTACCCTACCCTCGCGCCCAATTAGCATATCATAAATTTAACCGAGGCGATTTTAATGGTGCGCTGCAACAATACGATCAGGCGATTAGAATTGACTCTGCAGATGCTGATTACTGGCTCAACCGCGGACTTGTGAAAGAAAAACTTAAAGACTTTGAGGGTTCCCTTCGTGATTTCACTAAAGCAATTTCACTAAAGTCGGATCTTGAAAATGCCTGGTTCAACAGGGGCAATACTTTAACAAAGCTTAACAGACTTGATGAAGCCATTGAAGATTATTCCCTTGCCATCTTCTATCATCCCCAATATGCTGCTGCCTATTACAATAGGGCTTTGGATAAAAATAAATTAGGCATGATCAAAGAAGCTTGTGAAGATTTGAGAAAAGCAGAGGAATTGGGGATGAGTGTTAAAAAATCTTTGCTAGTTAAGATTTGTAAGGAGGTAAATTGAATGCTCTAATAGCCCCCATCATTTTTCCAAAAGAAATTCTGGTGGAACTCGCAAAAGATTGCTCAGCGGAGCAATCATGGAATAAGTTAACTTCCTTGATCCTTTTAAAATTCTAGATACTACAGTTTTATCACCAATAACCTTTGCTAAATCAGTTTGCTTTAAGCTAAGGGCTTCCATTCTTGTCCTAATTACTTCAATCGGGCTATCTGGCATTGGAATTTCCCATCCCTGCTTACGTTCATAGTCTTCTATTAAAATTGTTAAAGTCTCTAACATTTGCCCGTCTGGAGAATTACCAGAAGGATCTAAATCCATCAACTCGTCCACCTCCTTCAAGTATTGAAGATACTGGGACTTGCTTCGAATAGCCTTTACTTTAAATGTGCTTTTCATACATAAATATTTTCTACCTTGATTTTATCATATTCCTTATGAGTGCCCACAAAACGTATGTAACCGATTCCTGTCTTATACGCAAACTTCACAACTAATCTGTAATTACCTCCAACGATATTAAAAACGACTCTGTTCCCACCAACAATACTTGCCTTAGGATATGTTTGCTTTATATCATGAGGCGAAGCCCAGTCTGCCTTTAGAGCTATTCCGTACAACTCTTCCAATTCTTTGCGACAATTGGCATGGTTATCCCAATAATCCTTTAAAGTCTTCTTGGCAATTATCCTCATTATGCAATGCAAAAATAATAAAAAGTTGACATATTGTCAACTCAAATCTGGCCGCATCCTAACAAATACAGGCTCGCGAAACATCTTATCAGTAGTAAGCATCGAATAACTGATCTCGACTATCAATTGAGGCTCAATCCATTTGCTCGTCTTTTCATCCAACACTTTTTCGGAAATAGGTTTCTTAGTTTCAGTAAGACTTTTGATTTGTTTAGAGATTTCCTGGATGGTAGCATCATCAAAGCCGGTTCCCACTTTGCCACGATAAACGAGTTTGCCGCCATCACGCTCTGCAATGTGAAGGCCGCCAAACGTCAGACCTCGGTTGCCTTTACCTTCATTGTAACCTATGATCACGCACTCCCTTGTGTTACGGACTTTTATCTTCTGCCAAAGATCAGAACGTTTTCCGGGAAGATACTTTCCATCCTTAACTTTGGCCATTATGCCTTCCAATGAAAGCTCTTTTGCTGCTTCAAAAAGCGATTCTCCATCTTCAACGATTTCACTTATGCGATAAGCTCCCTCTGTGCGCACAGCATCCTTGAGCCACTCTCTTCTCTTCAACAATGGTTCGTTAATCAAACTTCTGCCATCCAGGTAAAGACAATCAAAAATGTAACAATACACAGGGCTTGACTTCGCTAATTTTTGAATGTTATTGTCACCATTACTCATCAGGCGATGGATTACCTTTTTGAATTGAGGCTTGCCTTCATTATCAAGGCATACAATCTCAGCATCAAATAATCCACAGGTAGCACGAAAGGCTTTATCGGCTGCAAGCAATTCAGGAAACTGTTTGGTTACATCGTTCTGATTGCGTGTCTTTATTTTTATCTGACCGTCTTCCAGGGAAATCAAAGCGCGGATGCCGTCCCATTTTACTTCATAAACATAGGCATCGCCTACCGGAGGTTTTTCCGCAATGTCTGAAAGCATTGGCTCGATTGTATCGTGCAGGTAATTAATCTGTGGAGAATCTACTCTCTCCAACAACCATTCCTTTGCTTTAATTTTATAGATACGATATTCACCCGAAACTTCCTTGCTGCTCAACCTAAAATAGAAGCCATCCTTTTTGTCTTTTGTGATCTGGTATTTGCCCAACGCATAAATCCACATTTCACCAGCGCCATATTGTCCTTTCGGGATTTTGCCGTCAAAGGTTAAATACTTCATGGGATGATCTTCCGTTTGTACGGCAAGTCTCTTCACACCTGGATGTGGAGGCAAACCTCTCGGCACAGCCCATGATTTTAATACACCATCTTGCTCCAATCTCAAATCGTAATGCAGATGTGAAGCATGATGGCGGTGAATAACAAAACTTGTTCCGCTGCCTTCAATTACTTTGGCAGCAGGCTCTGTAGTTTTTTCAAAGTCCCGTTTCTTACTATATGTTTCTAGTTGTTCAGGTGTCTTATGTTTCTTTGATATAGCCAATTTCTTTGGGACTTTAACTGATCGATGCGTGTGCAGCTCCACCGCATAAGCATCAATACCTTCCCATGCATCGCCATCGGCCATTACTTTATCAAGGGCTGTATTAATGTTAAACTCCACCGGACTTACAACCTTGGCCATCTCATCCCACGGAAGTGGCATAGAGACAGGTGCGCCATTTCTTCCGCGCAAACTATATGGCGATACTATACTTTGCCCCGATCGAATCCTGAAAATATCAATGAGTACTCTCCCTTTTCGTGCATCCTTCTTAATTTGTAGCGTAGTAGTGTTTACATTTTTATCTACATAAGGTTTTGCGATTAATTGGGCTGCCTCAAAGACTGTATGAAAATCCCATCTCGCTTCTATTGGACAACAGATATGAATTCCTTTACCACCTGTTGTTTTCGCAAAGGCAGTATAACCAAATGATTCAATGTGTTCCTTCAAATCCAACGCAAGTGAAACGACTTTTTTAAAGTCGTATCCTTCAGGTGGATCGAGATCAAACACCATATAATCTGGATTTTCGAAGTTAGGTTTACGACTATGTAGCTGGTGCAACTCCAATGCTGCCAGGTTTGCCAGCCATACGAGTGACGCTGGTTCTGTTGCAACGATATAATCTTTTCCTGCCTGTCCGGCAGGCAGGTTCTCTTCCTTTCCCAGGTTTACAAACTCTAACCAGTCGGGTGCCCACTCCGGTCTATTCTTTTGATAAAAACTTTCGCCTGTTATTCCATCCGGAAAACGAATAAGTGTGAGCGCCCGTCCTTTCACATGATTAAGAAGTGTTGGTGCAATCTTCAAATAGTATTCAATGACTTCGGCTTTTACAATGTTATCTTCTGGAAAGAGAACTTTATCTAAATTGGAAAGCTCTAACTTTCGTTTACCGATTTGCGCCCATTGGGATTTTTTTGCCATTAGTGGAAGCGCTTATAAATATCTTTCCAATTTTCAAGGGCCATCGATTGATCAGGAGGTATCGACACAACAATATGAACGTGATTTAATTGAACATTCATCGCTGATATTTCTGAGCCCTTCCACTCACAAAGCATTATAATATCTTGCTCCACCAATTCCTTGACCTCCCCAAACAATATCCTGAATCTATATTTTGCAGTCCAAACAATATGATAGTCGCATTTATACACAACATGCGACAACTTTTTATACTTACTGCTCATTCCGCAAATTTACGGCATAGCCATCAGATCATTATCACTGCAAAGCCGGTGGTTTTCTGAGGTTCAATAGATCAATTGAAACTCTGGAAGCAAAACGATTGCCCAAATCAAGTCTTGAATATTTTCTTCATTTGGCAATGGTCCTAAAATATCAGTAGCTACTTTTAACTCTGACTTTTCCGGATAACGGCCCAACGACATTTGATAAAGTTCATTTATGATTTCCTCATTCGTCTGATATTTTTCCTTCCATCTTTTGGCGCCCGACTGCAGCACATGATTAAACTTATTTCCATTGGTAAGCTCCAATGCCTGCAAAAGATTTGCTTGAGATGATCGTCCGGTAGAAACGTTCTCGCGGTTAGGCCGGCCTAATGCTGTTAAGAAAACATCATTCTTTATAAGTGAAGCCCTGGCATAGTTTGGTGGGACGAAAGGCGTGGCATTTTTGAACGGATCATATTGCATAAGTGTATCCGAATAAACAGGATAGACTACTGTACTTACCGCATCGACAAACTGCTCCGCGGATAATCTCCTGCGGTGCATGCCTTTGAAGATATAATTTTCATTGACAATATCGTTTTCATTTCTGATTCCAACCGAAGGCAACTGATAGGTTTTCGAAGTGGTGATCGTAAAGATCAAATCTTTCAGATTATTCTTATTTTGAAAGAAATCAGAAGCAAGCCAATCGAGCAAATCCTGACTCCACGGTTCGTTGTCCATCAGATCAACAGGTTCTACAATTCCTCTCCCCATTAACTGAGCCCACATCCGGTTGACGATTGTTCTGTAAAGCCGGCCGTTTTGAGGAGCGGTAAGGTACTCGGCCAGTTGTTTTAATTTTTCATCAACACTAAGTGTACTATCGATACTTCCTAATTCAGAAAAAATAACTTTAGTGCCGGCCATCTTACCAGTTGCCTTGTCACAGCGGTTGATCTCAAGGGTGGTATCCGAAAAAATATTGGCAAATGCATATGCTTCCGTTAATTTCAAATCGCTAATAAAACTATCGTGGCAGGAAGCACACTTCATATTTAAACCAAGAAAGACCTGAGAGATATTTTGAGCCGCCTGCATTTCTACACGCTGGCTGGCATTGATTGTACCGCGCCATTTTATTCCCCGGATAAACCCTTCCGATTTTTTATCCGGGCTAATAAGTTCTCTTACAAAGGCATCATATGGCTTATTACTTTTTAGCGATTCATACAGCCATTCGGTAATTGCAAAACGACCCTCAGTAATATAGCCGGCGCCTGAGTAATCGTTTCTAAGTGCATCGTTCCAGAAGCTCAGC
>JANOLM010000603.1:0-1823 GCA_031419815.1 Bacteroidia bacterium | reverse complement strand
TGTAGAAATCGTTGTGCTTGCCTTTGTAAACATAGTCACCTTTATATGTGCCAATCGGAATATTTGGTTTTCCATAATAAGTGTTTACCGCATCAATGGCAGCCGCACCCCAATCATCATTCATGGGATACATGGTTGCCAATAGTTCTGCTTCTCCGTTGTAGACCATCTGATGAAGAATTGCCAATGCACCGGTATCATCACAATCATTTCCAAAATCTGTATCCAGAATAATCTTAACAGGTTTTGAGGTTTGTGCATTAGCGAATGAGCAAAGACTTACAATAAATAAGGTGAGAATATATTTCATTGGATAATTGTTTTATGAATGTATTTCAATTGTCAGTATTTCTGTTTGACTCTGGAGGAGGAGTATCTTTATAAATGTGATTTTACTATAAACATGCAACCCCGGGTCGAACTTAGGTTTATATTTTAGAATACACCAACAAGCTCAATCCAACAAAAAAGCAAATAAACATTACGTATAAAAGTGAGTTCGTTCCTTTTGGTGCCCCTTTAAATTCTTTCCAGATAAAGACACCCCAAATGGCAGCGACCAACACTGCACCTTGTCCAAGGCCGTAAGAAATTGCTGGCCCTGCCTTATCAGATGCAATGATGCTGAAGGACATACCGATGCACCAGATAATGCCACCTAGAATTCCAGTCAGGTGACTTTTAAAGTTTCCATTAAAATAATCTGAATAGGATACAGGCGTTCCTTGCACAGGCTTTTTCATCAATACTGTGTTGAATAAAAAATTGCTAAGTAAAATCCCGAAGGAAAAAATAACAATGGAAGAATAGGGTGTAAGTTTTCCGGCTTCAGGAGTTGAAAAATCTTTGATCATACCATCGACAACAAATCCATAAAACTGTGCCATGAGAATGCCAGCAATAATGGAGATCATCAATCCTTTGGAAGAAACTTTTTGATCGCTTCCAGTTAGCTTTTTATACGCCAATGCATTCATCACAATACCAATCGCTATCAGAATTACTCCGGAAAAAATTAAGGCTGGATTGCCAGAGGGTACTTTCAAATAATTGTCAATCACACCCCAGATCAGGGCAATGCCAATCCCGACAGGAAAAGCAACTGACATGCCAGCAATAGAAATGGCTGCGATCAATAATATGTTGGCGAGATTAAAAATGATTCCACCCAGCAAAGCTGATGTGATGCTTGAACTTTCTGCCTGTTGAAGATCAATCAAAAAACTTCTTCCCTGCTCTCCCGTGCTTCCCAAGGTAAAAGCAAAAAGCAAAGACATGATTAAAATCCCAATTACATAGTCCCAATAAAACAATTCAAATCTCCACGATTTTTCGGCCAGTTTTTGGGTGTTGGCCCACGAGCCCCAGCATAGCATGGTGATGATGCAAAAGAATACGGCCAGCGAATAGCTTTCGAGAATAAACATATGTTCTGATTTATGGATGAGTGGTAATGGCTGGCTTATCGGAATAGACAATCACTTCATCAATTCGGATAGAATTCTTCTCGTCTGGATTAAGAATCTTTATTCGCACTGTATGTTTTTGTTTTGGAAGCTGATACTTCCAGAAAGCTTCATGCCTGCGTGTGGTGAAATTAGCTGGCAACTCTACTGTCTCTATCAGCTTATCATCAATATATAACTCAGTTTTAGCAACATATTGCTCATTGGAATTCCACTTGGCTGTTTCTGCTCTTACAGCAAACCCGATACCGTCAAAATCAAAGGCTATTTCATTTGTTAAATTTTTTCTGATGGATTTCTTCTCAATTGGATAATGACCTGTGAAGCTTTCCTCAAACCTAACAGCCTTTGGTTGCT
>JANOLM010000602.1:0-4108 GCA_031419815.1 Bacteroidia bacterium | reverse complement strand
AATCCAAAAATTACAACGGCTACTAACGGAAGCCCTAAATTAATCAGCTGCCAATATGCTCTGTTATTTCTAATCTTCTCTTTATCCAAAGGCCGGATTTTTACTTCCTTGTTACGTGCTTTAATTAAACCATTTTCGTCCATTAAATAAGACATCATGTTTAGCAACAAATCCTGATTGGCAAACGTGTATTGTGTCAATGGATCAAAGCCCAACTGCTGCGGCTGACTGTTGCGTGGATTCACATCGTTACGCGCTACATCGCCATCGGCTACCACAATTATTTTGGTCGGTTTACTTTTATCCTTAAATATTTTGGAATCAAAGCCTTCTGGTATAAAACGATTTTTATACAAAGAAGTAAATTCGCCTTCGAGCAAATACGCCACGGGAATTTTTCCTTCTGAAAAGTTTTCTGGTTTTACATTCCTACGCAAATCATTAACACTTACTCTCACAGGAGCGGCTACTTTTCTTGAGTAGTCAGAACTAAACAACAAGGGTGTTTTGCGGATGCCTGATGCCTTAACAGTATCAATACTGCTGATGAATTTTGTTAGCGAAGCATCCAGATTTCTGGTAATCGGATGATCAGCGTAATGATTGATGACGGGAAAGAAAAGCCAATCCATTTGCATGATCTGTGGACGGTTATTGACAACACTCGTTACGATGGGATATTTAGAGGCAGTCCTATCCTGTACAAGATCAGGGTTGATTCTAACACCGTATTTAAAAAGCTGATCGTCCAGCCTAAGATTGTACGGAAAGGCAAAATAATCCTCCCGAGATGCACTGTCCATTAGCGCATCCAGGCGATCGAGTAGCAAGAGCAGTTTGCCACCGTGCATCAGATATTGGTCAAGTTTATATTTTTCTGATTCTGAAAATTCAAAGCGTGGTTTAGCAATTACTAAAACATCATAGTTTTCTATTTCAAGCTTGTTGTTCAGGTTAACCTTAAAGACATCATATTGATCGAGAAGCGCATCATTAAAACTGGCAATATTAAGGCTGTCAAGTTCGCCATGACCTTTTACCATACCTATTCTTTTGCGATTGACGTTACTGATTTTATAAATCGCGTTAGCCAGCTCAAACTCTATTCCTTCAATGGATTGATTCAATACTTCTTGAGAACCCATGGTGCGGTTTCCTTTGAACAACATTACCCCATCTTCAAATCCTCCCGAAGAAACTAAAGCCCCTGGAAAAACTATTTTCTCAGACCGTTCTCCATCTTTAGATTCAATCACCGGCAAAGCCTGTATTCCTTTTGCGGCCAGCTCGCTCATAAATTCATTTCTTGCTTTCTGACCCATGGCCGTTGATGGATCAGTAAATACATATTGAATTTTATGATTAGAATAGACCTGAAACTCCGTCAATGTTTCTTCGATTGAGTTTCTTAATCTTTTGAAGGCAGGATTCAAGTCCCCCTCCAGGAACACTTCCACGTAAACGACATCCTCCAGGTTTTTTAAAAGATCTTTTGTTGGTTGCTTAATCGTGTAGCGTTTCTCCTCAGTCAAATCAATTCGGAAAAAATAGTGCGCTGCTACAAGGTTAAGTAGCACAACAAATGCAAGGCCATTGGCCAGCAACAAGATATCGCCCGTGCTTCTCCTGCTCAACAAGTTTGGCTTTGGTTTGTCTTCCATCTCTCAGTTATGCTGGCTTACTTTGATCTTAGTGAAGAGCAACATCAACATGGTTATGCTCAAAAAGTAAATCAGGTCACGACTGTCAATCAATCCTTTACTCAAAGATTCAAAGTGATACAAAATTCCAAGTTGCTTGATCAGCAATGCCTGTGATCCAAAAAAAGATGAAAGAGATTCCAGTCCAGAATAAAAAATAAAACAAAAAAAGGCCGCAAGGATAAATGCTACAATTTGATTGGGTGTGATGGATGACGCGAAAATACCAATGGAACAAAAAACACCTCCCAACAAAGCCAGTCCAATATATGATCCAATAACTCCCGAGGTATCGACATTGCCCACAGGACTGCCTAAACTTACCACGGAGAAGTAATACACAAGGGTTGGGAGTAAAGCTATGATCACGAGCAAGAAGCCGGCAAGGAATTTTCCGAAAACAATATCCCATTCCGACAAAGGCTTTGTAAAAAGCAGTTCAAGTGTTCCCAGCTTCTTCTCTTCGGCAAGACTTTTCATGGTGATGGCCGGTATCAGAAAAATAAAAACGAAAGGTGCCATGGAAAAAAGAGTATCCATATCGGCATAGCCATAATCCAGCACAGAAGTTTCCGGAAAAACCCACATGAGCAGGCCGATGCCCGTAAGAAACACAGCGATCACAATGTAGGCGATCAACGAGTTGAGGAAGCTTGTAAATTCTTTCTTAAAAATGTGCAACACTCTAATCAGCTTTAGCAGGCAAAAGTAAGAAAAATAGGCATTGGGAAATTATGCATTGGCCTTAGGACTTGGGACTTGAGACTCGGCTGTCAATTCACGGAAAACGGATTCGAGTGACACTTCTTCCTTCTTTAATCCCAGCAAAGAAATTCTTCGTTCCGAAGTAAACCTGAAAACTTCCGGGCGTAAGTCTACCTCCCCTATCCCAATCAGCTTATATTTATTTCCACCGAGTGAGATTACTTCTTTTACAAATGGCAATGATTTCAACTCATCTATTTCAACGGCAGTTTCAAATTCAACTTCTATTGCGATTGACTTATTATCTTGCTGAAGGAGATTTACTAATGAATCATCAGCCACAATTTCCCCTTTATTGATCACAATCACGCGATCACACATGGCCTGTACCTCTTGCATAATGTGCGTAGAGAATAGTACAGTTTTATTGACGCTGATCTCTTTAATCAGTTTTCGAATCTCAACAATTTGGTTGGGATCAAGGCCGGAGGTGGGTTCATCCAAAATCAGTACTTGAGGATCATGGATAAGGGCCAGGGCCAGTCCAACACGTTGCCGATAGCCCTTTGATAGTGTTTCGATTTTTTTATTCTGCTCGCGAGTCAATCCGCAAAGCTCAATCATCTCTCCCACACGTTGACTTAATCTTGATGACGACAATCCATAAACGTTCCCAATAAATCTAAGGTGTTCATGAACATACATATCCAGGTACAATGGATTATGTTCTGGCAAATAACCGATAATTCGTTTGACTTGAAGTGGCTGCTCTGAAACATTAAAATCACCAACTCTGACTTCTCCGCTTGTAGCCGGTAGAAAGCCCGTTGCAATTTTCATGGTTGTCGATTTACCTGCTCCATTTGGGCCTAAAAAACCTACAATTTCATTTTCATGAACAGAAAAGGAAATATTATTTACAGCCCGTTGGACTCCATAAATTTTTACAAGGTTATTTACAATTAAAGACATTAGCTGTTGCAGAAATTAAGATTCTGGAACCTGATCAAGAAGATCCAGTAGTTCTCCATCTGAAAAGGTTGTCTTTTCTGATTTATCATAAATCGATAGTAAAAAGACAGTAACATTCGTGATGACTAAATTTGTAATTACCCTAGCTCCGGCAGATTTACCTTTGCCCTTTGAAGCAATTGCCAATCTTATCTTGTAACAGTTTTTCCAATGAAAGAACCTTGAGCAGGATTCGTTTCCAAACTCTCAATTAGCTCTAAAAGTTCTCCTTTTAATGATGGATACTTCTTGGCAAGTTTCTTTACTTGTCTATCAAAAGGAGGTATCGCCAGTACTTTATAGCTCATCCAAAAGCTCTTTGGCGGGACGGGCTTTTAGTTTACCGCGCCTAACTAACTTGAGATTCTCCACTGCTTCCCTAATCTCACTCATCAATTGAGCCTTCTCATCCGATAGAGGCTTAGCCTTGACATAGGAAAGGCTCTGAAGTAATTCCATGACAAACTGAACTTTAGAATCCTTTATATCTAACAATACCTTCATATGATTTCTTTATTGCTATGCAAATTTAACAAAATATCATACCCAAATTGAATCTTTCCAATACTCTAAAAAGGTGAATTTAGCATCGACTTGTAAAGCTGACCTTATTAAATTTTTTGTTAAAAGTTTACCATTCTGCTTCTAGACTCATTAATTGGCACTAATTTAGGAAATTGAGACATTTGCAA
>JANOLM010000601.1:0-6665 GCA_031419815.1 Bacteroidia bacterium | reverse complement strand
GATGAATGTAGCCAATAAGGCGTATGTAAATTATATGGATGGGAAGTTGGTGAGGGCCTATTAACCGGAGAGAAAAAATTCTGTCCTCTCAAAGATTACAACTCAATGGAAGAAACACTTTATTTGCTTGCATCAAAGGTCAACGCCAGTAAACTTCGCCTGGGGATAAAACAACTGAAAACCGGAAAGTCGTAAAAAAATCCCTAAAGGATTTATGACGATCACCTTTGCGGATATAGCCTGGAAACAATACCAGGAATGGGTTGCGATAGACACAGAAGTATTACAAAGGATTAATGAGCTAATCAAACAGGCCAGTCGAGATCCATTCAAAGGGATAGGAAAGCCAGAACAGCTAAGGGTGACCTAAAAGGTTTTTGGAGTAGGCGCATTAACCATGAGCATCGTTAGTATATCGGTTTACTAAGGAAATCTTGAAATCATTTCCTGCTATTATCATTATGAAAGATAATGCCGCAGTGGGCTTCTTAAGGTTAGGTGGCTTATGGCAAATAGAAATCTAAAACAATCTCCTTCATACATTTAAAATG
The DNA here is from genome assembly GCA_031419815.1 of Bacteroidia bacterium. GTDB lineage: Bacteria > Bacteroidota > Bacteroidia > Cytophagales > Cyclobacteriaceae > ELB16-189. The sequence goes on along the minus strand of JANOLM010000601.1, from coordinate 6,114 downwards.
TTTTTTAGGACATTCATTGTATCCTATCTTAGAACATGGCCTACAAGAAAGTTTGGTGTTTTCCAAAACGGTGAACTTAGTTCGGTAAGGGTACATTCCAAATTCGGGTATGGTGTTTCCCCAAATGCTAAAAATTTCTTTCTTAAAAGCGGCAGCAATATGCATGAGACCTGTGTCATGCGTGAAAACATACTTCGCTTGTTTCACTAAGCTTGCGGATTGATTCAAATTATACTTTCCACACGCGTTGTAGATCATCGTTCTCTTATTCAACTCCTTCAATCCCTCTTCGTATTGCAATGAGCCCGTTGTCTTATCGAAGAAAGAACCAATTTGCTCTCCAACAGCCGCATCTTCTTTACCACCCAACAAAATAATCGGACGGTTTATTCTATCACACAATTCAATCATACGGTCGATCGGCAATTTTTTGGTCTGGTGCTGTGCACCTATCGCGTAAGCTACGTAACCGTTCCGGTGAGTTTCCGGAAGCCACTCCATAGGCACAACATCTTTTTCTGGGATAAAGTAGTCCAAACCCAGTGTATCATTTTTTACACCCAATGATTTCACCGTCTCCAGGTATCGATCAACAATGTGAATATTGGGAAGCTTGTTGATTTTGAAATTAACCATCAACCACTTCTCTACATTAAGTTTATTGAAGCTGGTGGATTTTGCCAGCAAAACAGTTTTGATAATTCTTGTTCTCAGGTTATGATGAAGATCAACAATAAAGTCAAAGTTTTCCTCGCGCAATTGCTGAATAAATCCTGATAAGTCTTTCTGCAAATAATGCATCTTATCAATGTAGGGATTTTCTTCAAAAATAGATTTGAATTGAATTTTAGTTGCGTAGTGAACCTCCGCATTCTCTAGTTGAGTCTTTAGCGTGCGAACAACCGGAGTAGTAAGTACAATATCACCGATGGAGGAAAAACGGATAACTAAAATTTTCATACTAAATCTTACTGTGTACTAAGTAGGTTATACTACATAAAATATATGAAAGAAAGCACAAATAATTTCAATATCATGATGCCGCCTATCCAATGACCGAAGTAGTATACTTCTCACCCAAAGAAGGTGAATTAATTTATTTGTATAAACTTACAATGAATTCTCAAAATACTGCTTGCCATAAGCGTGAGGTAGAACAAATGCCCACTATTTAGTATTTTAGGAACTGAAACTGAATAAAACTGATCATGAACTATTGGCTAATGAAATCCGAACCCAGCACCTACTCCTGGGCTGATCTTGAAAAAGATAAGAAAGCAACATGGGATGGCGTCAGAAATTTTCAGGCACGCAACAATTTGAAAGCTATGAAAAAAGAGGATCTCGCATTCATTTATCATAGCAATGAAGACAAAGCCATTATCGGAATTGCCAAAATCTCGAAAGAAAACTATCCCGATCCTGCAGAAAAAGATTGGGTTGTGGTAGACATTGCCCCTGTAAAAAAATTAAAAGCCCCTGTTTCGTTAGCCCAAATTAAAGCAGACAAACGATTATCGGATATGGTGCTTGTCCGCGCGTCCAGGCTTTCCGTACAGCCAGTGAAAAAAGAGGAATTTGAACTGGTGATTAAATTGAGCGAACAATAATGATTCAACATTTTCAATTTTTACGCACAGTAAGTTTCTATTTTCCTTGCCATTGGTGGGGAGTAAAAATTCAATTGATTATTATTCCCTCATTCATTTTTATACTCTTCTTCTCTTCAGTATCGTTTGCACAGATTTCACAACCCAATCGCCTGGAAAAAATTCAGGGGAATTCGGCCAACAGTTTCAACATAATCTCCATGAAGGAGCAGGGACTTGCCTTGGTGCGAGATAAGGAAGAGTACAAAGAAGGTAAAAAACTATGGGAAGTTATTTTACTCGATTCCATACTTAAAGAAACCTGGACATCTGATATCGCAACGGAAAACAGATATAAGCTAATTGGTTATGAATACATCCCCGATGCGGTATTCTTTCTCTTTCGTTCTGGCGAAACAGAAGCAGATTTTCTTCACTTGGTTCAGATTGGGTTGACTAATCATGAAATAAAAAGATTCGACATCAAGCATCAGTTCAATTTAAGACTAACGCATTTTTCAGTAGTGGGAGGTCAAGCTCTTTTGGGCGGATATGTGATCCGAGAGCCGGCTGTTTTACTGTACGAGATGGCTACAAATCAAGTGAAGGTTGTACCCGGATTTTTTCTGACGGACACTGAATTATTGGACTTGAGAGTCAATGTGAACAATACATTCAATGCCGTTCTCATGGAACGAGGTAAAAAAGAAAAAAAACAATTATTGGTAAAGACATTCGATGAACTGGGGAGGTTAATTTTAGAAGATGAAATTAATATTGACCAGGACAAGACAGTGCTTGCCGCTCAAACCAGTATTTTAAAGCGAGATGAAATGATGGTGCTAGGTAGTTACGGAGAAACTAACTCAAAACAAGCTATCGGAATTTTCTCTGTTCTTGTCGACCCTTTCAATAATCAATCTATCCGGTATTTTGACTTTGCCCAATTTGATCATTTCCTGGACTACATGTCTGCCAAAAGGGCGAGCAAAATAAAAGCGAAATCTCAGCGTGACCGCGAAGCGGGAAAAACACCAGACTTAAGATTGTATGTGCAGCCCATTAGAATAGAAGAATGCGATGCAGGCTTTATACTCATCTCTGAAGTTTACCAGCCAACCAGCAATTTAACCCCGTATCCGTATTGGAATAATTACTACAACCCCAATGGTTATTACCCGTATGGTTTTAATTCATTTTCAAACCGATACTATAATACCCCCTACTCGTCATCCACTCATACGCAAAGTAGTGATTACCGGATCATGGAGACGGCTGTCACTCTTTTTGATGCACAAGGCAAACTCGTTTGGGATCATAGTCTGAAATTGCCGGATATCCATGTCCCTGCATTGGAGCAGGCCGGAGATTTTATCTTTTTAGGAAACCGCACCTTGATTGGATATAAAAAAGAAGGAGAAATAAAGACAAAGTTAAGATTCAATAATGATAGCCAGGCTGTGGAGGATACTGTAAAAATCGTGTTGAGTAATCCTGCCGATGTGCTACGATATGATTCAAAAGAAGAAGGAGGTTTGAGGCATTGGTATCGCAACAGTTTTTATGCATGGGGTTTTCAATCCATAAAAGATCGTGAAAAAGGGGGTGACCAGGTCCGTTATGTTTTTTACATTAATAAAATCAGGGTGGATTAGCACTGTATTTCTTACGGTAGCTTTCACTTTTTTCTTTTTTCTTTCCGTTGGCCAAATTCAACACTCGGGTCGATATGAAACTCTATTAGGAGAACAGGAAAGAGACTATTACAAGGTCGTCTCGGTTAGGGAACAAGGCATCATTTTGTATCGCAGGTTAACCAGCGCACCAGGAAATCAAATAGAATTCGTTCGTGTAGATACTGCCCTTCAGGAAGTGTGGCGAGGTTATGTTCAACTTAATTTGAACGAAACAGTCCTTTTCACTCACGTAAAGAAAAACTTACTTTATCTGCTGATCAAAAGCAAAAATAATGTGCTGGGCGACTTTATGATTGCACAGATGAAAATAGAAACGGGAAGCTATACTTTACATATCGTTAGAAACTTGATCCCTTTTAACCCCACTGAGTTTACAATTATCAATGGCGCTGCATTGATAGGGGGTTATTTTAATTACAGACCTCTTATTCTTCACTACAGTTTTACACTGCTTCAATCCAAAATATTACCTGGCTTTTTCAATGAACCAGGAGAGCTTACTCAAATGAAGCCAAATGATGATGGCTCTGTGGATGTCATTGTCAGTGCCAAAAATTTCGAAAAAAGAAAAGGATTGTGGATACGAAACTATGATTCGGCCGGAAGTCTTATAAAAACCACCATCCTGCAGCCAGAAGAAAATAAAAATCTCATTTTCGCCCGCTCGCTAAAAATGCAAAACGGAGAACAAGTTGTTTCAGGTGTGTATGGTAGATACTCAGACTATTCGCGCGGAATCTTTGTTGCCTCTATTAATGTATTTGGGGAGTATGACATCAAGTACTATAGCTATGCGGAACTTCAGCATTTTTTTAACTACATGAAAGCAAAGCGCGAAAAGCGCGTGAAAGAAAAAATCGAACGCAGACGCATCAAAGGCAAGAAAGTAAAATTCAATTATCGCATCCTGGTGCAAGAACTCATTCCGTATGGAAATCAATATGTTCTACTGGGAGAAGCTTTTTATCCTCATTATGCTTATGCCGGTAGTAATTACTCCGCTTATTCAACTAATTACTATACCCGATCTTATCATATTCCAAACACCCGCAGCGACCTTGTATTTGACGGATACCAATATACGCATGCAGTCGTTATCGGATTCGATAAAAATGGTAAGCTTCTGTGGGACAATAGTTTTGAAATTAATGATGTAAAATCATACAATTTGGAACAGTTCGTAAAAATATATCCACAGGATGACCGCATCGCTTTACTTTATCTATTTGAAAATGGCATTAGAAGTAAAATCATTAGCGGATCTACCATTTTGGAAGGAAAATCACTTGATGAAATGAAGCTGAAATTTGAAAATGATGAAGTTAAAAACAGAGAAACAGAAACCAGCAAACTTGACTATTGGTATGGAAATAATTTTTTTGCTTTCGGAGTGCAAAAAGTACGCAACTTACGCGAACCCAGTGTTCAAACCACGCGTAAAGTCTTTTTTGTAAATAAGATAACCTTTACTAAGCCCACCTCAGCGACAAAATAGCAATCAACAAATAGTTTGTGTGCTATTGTCGCATCTTTACACAAGATAAAAGTAATCAATTCTCTAAACCATTAAAGTGTACCTATGACCCTTATACGGCAACTTGGAATAAGCTTACTTGTAATAATTCTTTTTTCCTCTTCTTGTAACAATCAACCAATGGATGTTATTTTTTCTGAGGTAGAAGCTGTAGACATTAAAAATTTCAATACCGTCTTTGCTGAATATTCTGGAATGGATTTCGCTAAAAATTTTGAATTAAATGCAGTGCTATGCAGTTTCGTTGGAGATCATAAAAATGCAATAGAATTTGCAACTAAGGATGCACATTACTCTCAAAATCCAGAACTTAATTTCGGGCTCAATGATACCCAAATGATTTTAGCTAAGAAGAATTATGAAGCTATCCTCAAAGACCCCAATGCAAGTGATGAAGTTAAGGTAGAAGCGCATAAGATTTTGAGTTTGTTGAATCACTCAAAAGATTTAAAGGAGGTATTCAAAGAGCAAAAAATGCTTTCTGCGAAGGATTTTATTGTTGATCAATCTATAGACTACCATTTTCTTCTAATTAATGAAGCTCATTACAGTTCTCAGAATAGAGCTTTTACCCACACTTTGCTTGAGCCATTGTGGAAAAAGGGTTATCGATATCTTGCATTGGAAACATTAGGCTACGATGATCAGATACTATCTGAAAGAGGTTATCCAATCATCATTTCTGGTTACTACACACGGGATGCTATTTTCGGAAATTTGGTAAGGGAAGCATTACAAATTGGATATAAATTGATTGCCTATGAGTATAGTAGCCTAAATGGGACTTTAAGGGATAGTATTCAAGCATTAAATATTTATGATAAGACGCTTAGGAGAGATACTATAGGCAAAGTATTGGTACATGCGGGGTATAGTCATATATCAGAAATGGGAGATAGTAACTATAAACCTATGGGGCTGCAATTAAAAAAATTGATTGGTAGGGATATATTGACGGTTGACCAGCAGAATATGACTCAAATGACAGATAATTCTAAAATGGCATCCTACTACATTTATGCCATTGACCACTACACTATTAATCAACCAGTTGTTTTTACTGACAATAACAAGCAGGCGTTAGTCGATCCTATAAATTCATTTGCTATTGATATCCAAGTTTATCATCCATTCACAACATACATAAAGGGTCGTCCATCATGGCTTATAACTAATAATACCAAATTATTTGCACTGCCGGCATCAATAAAAAAACACAATGGTTACTTGCTTCAGGTTCTTCGAAAAGGAGATATCCAGGAAGCCGTTCCCATTGATCAATTTGTAATTGATC
>JANOLM010000600.1:0-11182 GCA_031419815.1 Bacteroidia bacterium | reverse complement strand
TATGACGATTCAAAATTTGGAGGTGCATTTGAGGTTGTAAACAGTTGGGGAAAGTCATGGGGTAATGAAGGGTTTACCTGGTTTAGGTATGAAGACTTCAATAATTATGTTTTGTATGGATTTGAATTATTGAATACCCAGAGCATGCTCAAGCCGGCCAAATTAACGGCTCGGGTTGACTTTAGCTTAAACAGCGGCTCAACCATGAATGCAAAAATTAAAAATTTGGGATATTATAAATTGGAAGACTCTTATGCAACAGGAACGCAGTTTAAGGCTATCATAAAAGTAAACCAGAATGTATTTTTTTATGCTGTTGGCTTTGATCAGGAATGGAACAATTTGGAGTACTATCCAAATGAACAAAATGGTATCTATCCATGGCTTGAGGATGATAGCAAAATAATTAAGCTTCCCGTGGAAGGAGAGTACATTCAGCTTGACCCTCCAGCTGGTAAAAATTATTTATGTCTTGTCTTTTCTGGTCAATACTTAGATATAAATGACATTAAATTCAAATTTAAGGAAGGGAAAGGAGATTTTGTGCAACGCTATTATTCTGGCCCGCTAAAGGATCCGACTAGATTAAATTGGAAAGAAAACGCAGTAGAATTGGAAGGTGATTTTAACCGGAGCTCTCTCTGGATTGTAATTGTAGAAATTGATCAGACGTGAGCAGGCATTTACAAGGTGTTCTTTAAAACGTCATACGCCAAATCTATTCGTTCAAGTGAAAGGTAAATCTTAAAATTTTAAGGTAAAAACAGTCCTTACTTCAGGTTCGGATGTAACTGTAATAAGTCCGTCATGCAATTGCATAATTTGGCGGGAGAGCGCAAGGCCAATGCCCGACCCAGTCTTTTTTGTAGTGAAGAAGGGGACAAAAATGCGGCTCAATGCCTCTTTAATAATGCCGGGCCCGTTATCTGAAACCTCTATAATAACAGCATTATCAGAATATTTTCCCAACAATTCAAGCTTGGCATTGGTGCGCTTTCCCACTGCTTCAATTGCGTTTTTCAGAAGATTGATTAGTACTTGTTCAATCATTTCTTCATCCGCCTGAATAGTTAAATATTCCGATTCGCAATGACAAGAGAAATCAATTGTTGTTCTTCGAAGCTCTTGTTTCATTAACTGCGCCACCTTTTCAAGAAGGTGCTTTAATCGCACCGTTGTTATTTTAGGTGGGGGCAATGAGGTGTATTCGCGATACGCATCAATAAACTTGATCAGCCCTTTGCTCCTGCTTTCAATAGTGCTAAGACCCTCACGAAGGTCTTCTGCTCCTTCGTTTTTTAATTCGTAGTGGTCATCCTTTTTTACTAATTCTGAATCCAGAATTTCGCGTAGCGTAGAGGTTAGAGAAGAAATTGGTGTGATGGAATTCATGATTTCATGCCGCAATACGCGCGTCAGGTTTTGCCATGCTTCCAGTTCTTGTTTTTGTAATTCAGTTTGAATATTTTGAAGCGTCACCAACTTAACAGTGTTTCCGCGAATTCGCAACTCTGTAGCCTGTATAGTAAGAAGGAATTCATTTCCCATTTTATACAACGTACTTTTTCCGGGTTCAACCTCCATTAACGCATGGTATAGTTTAGGTTCTTTTCCTTTTAGTTCGTTAATATTTTTTAGATTGGAAATTCCGATAAATCTTTTTGCATTCGCATTGATGAGTTGAAGATTGCCGTCACCATCAAATGATAAAATGCCCGTGCGAACTTGTTGCACAATGGTATTTAGGTATTGCCAGTTTTCTTCTTTTTCGGATCGGGCTTTGCGAAAGGCTTCCATCACTTCGTTGAAGGCCGTGTTGAGGTCTCTAAAACTTTCCCCAAGTTTATTGTCAGAGGCAAATCCTGAAATGAAGTCCGAATATTTAACGGATTCAAGAAAACGGGTGAGCTTACGGTTGGTTTGAGAGGCAAACCGAAAAAGTTCTAGCAAGAGAGAGATGATAATTAGTCCGGTCAACCCAGCTGCAAAAATCATGTTCGGGCTGGCAACCATGTACACCAATAGCGACATCGTTAAACCAATCAGCACTACGCGAAATGCAATGCGAAAGCGAAAATCATTTATGCCGAAGGCCATGAGTTGATTTGAAAATTTGATGATTGTTCAATTTGAAAATTGGTGGCAGTTCAAAGGTAACGCTTCAAGTACAACTTAAGATGGATTAAAATCTTCAAATCAGCTAATCTTCAAATTTTCAAATTAGTTAATCTTCAAATTACTAAAGTCCATGTTTCTCTAGCCTTCTATAAAGCGAAGAACGAGTAAGACCTAATTCTGATGAAGCCTGAGTAATGTTTCCGTTGTATTTTTTCAACACTTTCCTGATCAGTAATTTTTCTACTTCATCAAGATTATATTGATCAAGGTTTAATGGCTGATCTGTTTCTTTGGGTGCTGAGGTACTGAAATTGAAATCCTCTGGTTGGAGAACGGAAGAGTTACTAAGAATGATGGCACGCTCAAGTGAATGTTGCAATTCGCGAATGTTGCCTGGCCAGCTATGTTTATTCATGCGGGTCATGGCAGCTTCACTTATTTTAGAGATATTTTTTCCATACTTAGCTGAGTAATGTTTTAAAAAGTGATTTGCCAGTAGGGGAATATCTTCCAGGCGATCGTGAAGCGCGGGTAGTTCTATCTCAATCGTATTGATCCGGTATACAAGATCCTGACGGAATCGGTTTTCTTTCACCATGTCATACAACGGCAAGTTGGTGGCACAGATCAGGCGGATATCAATGATAGTATCTTTGTTAGATCCTACCCGGCTTACTTTTCTATTTTGAAGGACGGTGAGAAGTTTTGCTTGAAGAGGAGTTGAAAGATTTCCGATTTCATCTAGAAATAAGGTGCCCTTGTTAGCCAACTCAAACCTGCCCGGACGGTCTTCTTTCGCGTCTGTAAAGGAGCCCTTCTTATGACCGAAAAGTTCACTCTCAAAAAGTGTCTCGGTGATCGAACCAAGATCAACACTGATAAAAGATTCATTTCTTCTGGCGGAATTGCGATGGATGGCCCTTGCGATTAGCTCTTTTCCGGTACCGTTTTCTCCAAGTATCAACACATTGGCATCCGTTTGTGCTACCCGATCTATTGTTTGAAAAATTCGTTGCATGGATTGGCTTTGACCAATGATGTCGATGTATTTTTCATTTATGACCTGATTGATTTCCTGATTCTTGATTTTGAGGTTGTTAATTTCATCGCGTGATTCGCGCAGGCGCATAGCAGAATATAAAGTGGCCAGCAGCTTTTCGTTCTCCCAAGGCTTTAAAACAAAATCAGTAGCTCCTGCTTTGATTGCCTTCACGGCCATCTGCACATCACCGTATGCAGTAATTAGCACCACAACTGAAGATGGATCTATTTGTAAAATCTTCTCAAGCCAATAATATCCTTCACTTCCGCTGCTTACATCTTTGGTGAAATTCATGTCCAGCAGGATCACATCATAATCATCGTTGCTCATCAAACCCGGAATAGCTTCTGGGTTTTTCTCAACATCAACTTGAGCGAAGTGACGTTTCAGATGCATCTTCGCTGCTTTCAAAAGGTCTTCGTTGTCGTCAATAATCAGGATTTTTCCTTGCTTGGATTCAGACATAGATTTTACTTTTTAAATATAGATTATGTTCGCAAGTGGGCACGCCTGCCCGCAGTCAGACAATATTGATACCGAAGAATGAACCGTCATTTAACGCCCAAATATGAAGACTATAAGGCTAAAGATAAAGAATTATCGTCCGTTAGCGGACATATCCGTTCACACATGAACTATTTATTATAAGGATAAACCATAAAAAGACTGATTTTTGCACCATTCCCCATTGGCACGCTTGTTGGCAATGGGCAGTTATCCGTTAGAAGTTAATCGTTAAAAGTTAATAGTAAGAACTAGATGATTCACTTGCTAACCAATTATCAATTGATACGACTAACTAATAACTGATAACGATTAACTAAGAGAGAATGGATAAACAGCTCAAAAAGAAGACCTGGACAATAAAACGGATTGCTACTTACGGTGGAATCGCATTGCTTGTATTTTTTATTTCGTATCAGGTAATCTTTGCCGACAGACGTTCGAAACTTAAGATTGAAAAAGATAAGATTACTATTTCTGAAGTGAAGAGAGGTGAGTTCAAAGAATATATTCCTCAAACGGGTATTGTAGAGCCGAGCCGCACTGTTTATTTGGATGCGATTGAGGGCGGAAACATAAAGCGAGTTGTAAGCGAGAGTGGTGCAATGCTGAGAAAGGGAGATGTTATTCTCGAATTAACAAATCTAACTCGCGAGATCAGTGTGTTGGAACAAGAGTCTAATTTAACCCAGACTATCAATCGTGGCCGCGATACAAAACTTTCGATAACCCAAAATGCACTACGGCAACAAGAAAGTTTGATCACTATTGATAATGCCCTGGCTACTTTAAAGCCGAAGTACGAACGCCAGAAGCAGTTGTTTGAAAAGAAATTGATTGCAAAGCAAGAGTTCGAACAAACAGAAGCGGATTACAAAGCCAACGTTAGCAGGCGCATAATTACATACCAGGCGTTTCGAATAGATTCAATTAGCAAGGTTGCTCAACTTGTTCAGTTAGATGAAATGGAAAAAAAATTATTACAAAGCCTCGCGGGTGTTGGGAAAATATTGGATAACCTTACCGTTCGCACTCCAATTGAAGGACAACTTTCAACCCCACATTGGGAGATAGGCCAGGGTATAACCTTAGGTCAGCGACTAGGTCAGGTCGATATTGTAGGGAGTTATAAAGTGAGGGTACCTATTGATGAATTGTATTTACCAAGAATTTCAACAGGCCTGCATGCTACAACAGATTTTGCTGGAAAAACTTACAACCTTATCATAACCTATATCTATCCAAACATTACGGCCGGAAGGTTTGAGGTTGATATGAATTTTGATGGTGAGACCCCACAAGGTATACGTAGAGGACAATCACTTCGAATGAGAATTGAACTTGGTCAATCTTCAGAAGAGCTCTTATTAACGATGGGTGGATTTTATAAAGACACCGGTGGAAATTGGATTTTTATTTTGGACGGAGAAAACCGAGCGGTTAAGAGAGTTATTAAGTTGGGACGTAAGATGGGCAGTGAGTATTTTGAAGTACTGGAAGGATTGAAGCCAGGTGATAGGGTGATCACATCTTCTTATGAAAATTTTGGGAATAACGAAGTTTTAATCTTGAATTAGTGCAACTATTTGAATTTTAAAGCGTCTAATGAAATGAGTTAAGTAACCTTTGTAAAAAAGAGAAGTATCTATAAAACTAATTGTTATCATAAGTCATCCAACCTAAAACGCCACAGATATGATTAAATTGAAGAACTTAGAGAAAGTGTACACCACAGAAGAAGTGGAGACCACCGCCCTCAATAACATTAACCTTGAAATTAAAGCGGGTGAATTTGTGGCCATTATGGGGCCCTCTGGTTGCGGTAAGTCAACCTTACTTAATATTCTTGGTTTATTGGATAATCCTTCAGGGGGTGAGTATCATTTTGGTGAGCACGAAGTCGCCAAATATTCTGAGCGACAACGCGCGCAATTGCGCAAGGGCTCCATCGGATTCGTGTTCCAGAGTTTCAACCTGATTGACGAGCTCACAGTTTTTGAAAACGTAGAACTTCCGCTATTATACATGAAGGTGCCAGCTACCGAGCGTAAACAACGAGTAGAAGAAGTGTTGGAGCGCATGAATATTATGCACCGCAGAAATCACTTCCCTCAGCAGTTGTCGGGTGGGCAGCAGCAGCGTGTGGCCGTTTCCCGTGCTATCGTAGCAAAACCTAAAGTGATCCTTGCCGATGAACCTACTGGTAACTTGGATTCAGCTAACGGTGAAGAAGTAATGAAGCTTCTTTCGCAATTGAACGAAGAGGGAACAACCATCTTAATGGTGACTCACTCACCGTATGATGCAAACTACGCCCATAGAATTGTCAATTTATTTGATGGTAAAGTGGTAACAGAAAATATTAAGGAACATTTCCATATTTAGTGAGCCGTTATCAGTTAATAGTTAAAAGTTAATAGTTAAAAGTTAATAGGAGGGAGAAGAGTAAAAAATAACCACTTTGGAAAGTCTTTAGTATAGTATAAATCTGAAACTCCCACGTCATATGATTAAGAACTTTCTTCTCATCACTCTCCGAAGCATGATGAAAAATAAGCTATACCTCTTCATCAACATATTCGGAATGGGTATCGCTATTGCCTCGTGCATTGTTGCCTATTTCAACTACGATTTCAATTTAAGTTTTGATGATAACCATCTGAATGCAGCCACCATTTATCGTGTTAATTCCGTTAGGGAGTTCCAAAATGAACGGACTAAATTTGGTTACGTGCCAATAGCCTTAGGAAACGCCATTCGTCAGAATATTTCAGATGTTGATCGGGTCATCCGATATTCTCCCGCAGATGGTAATTTCAGAATAAGGGAAGAATTATTTAGCAGTGATTTGACATATGTGGATACTCCTTTCTTTAAACTATTCACGTTTGATTTTATTGAAGGAAATGGTGACATGACAGACAAGAGTAAAATCTTTATAAATGATGAATTAGCAAAAAAATATTTTGGGGACGAAAATGCCTTAGGTAAAACCATCACGCAAGTGCTTGATAGTGGGAAATTAAAGGAATACATAGTAGGCGGGGTGTTTAAAAAGCAGCCCACAAATTCAAGTTTCTTCACGCAGGCGTTGGCACATTTCGATAATCAGTTTGATATAGACAAAGAATCAGATGAAAACAACTGGAAATTCAGAAGCACATTGTTTGTTCAGGTGAAGAACCCTTCACGCCTTGCTGCCATAACAGATCAACTCCGTCCGTATACAGAAAACAATAATAAGATACGAGAGGATTTTATCATCAAGGAATTTCAATTAGAACCTTTTGTTGGTATGGCCGTGCGGGATAGTTATAATGAAGTACCAGGGACATGGACACGCGGAGGGTCTCCTATTGCGGCAGTAGTGGGTATTGGGATGATGGGAATTTTTGTTTTGTTAATAGCTTGCTTCAACCTGACCAACACGGCCATCGCTATTTCCTCACGTAGGCTTAAAGAAATCGGCATTCGTAAAGTATTGGGGAGCATGCGAAGGGATTTGATTTTTCAGTTTATCGGAGAGACCATGTTGGTGTGTTTCGTTTCCTTGATTTTGGGGATCTTTTTGGCTGAGGTAATTTTAATCCCAGCTTTCAATCAGCTATGGCCAGAGTTAAAGCTGGCGACAGATTATTTTGGTAAACCCGATTTTCTCATTTTCATGGTAGCAGTGCTATTATTAACGGGGCTTTTGGCTGGAAGTTATCCGGCATTTTACATTAGTAAATTTCAACCTGCTAGTATTTTAAAAGGCAAAATGAAGTTTGGAGGCACAAATTATTTTACCCGGATTTTACTGACACTTCAATTTGCAATATCCTTAATAGCGATTGTATGTAGTTTTGCATTTACAGATAATGCTACATATCAACGTGAGTTTGATTTGGGGTTCAATAAAAAAGGAGTTGTATTTACCTATGTTAGTAATCGGTCTGAGTATGAGACCTATCGTAATGTGCTATTGCAAAATCCAGACATTATTTCTGTGGCGGGCTCTCAACATCATTTGTATTCCAACACATATAACGATCCTATCAAATCCGAAGCAAAAGAAATTGAAGCTGATATCATGGATGTGGGCGATGATTATGTGAAGACCGTAGGGTTGACACTTATCGAAGGAAGGGATTTTGTTAATGATTCTGAGACTGACCGGAAAGAATCCGTCATCATCACAGAAGAAACGGCAAGAAAGTTTGGATGGGATAAAGCCATCGGGAAAGAAATTATTTGGATGGACACTGTAAAACTAAACGTGGTGGGTGTTGTAGGTGATATTTATAACAATGGGTTATGGGAGCAACTTGAACCAATGATGCTACGATATGGAGCCAAGGAGAAAATTAGCCATGTATTGGTAAGTACATCGGCAGATAAAGTGGTGGAGGTAAATAAATTTATGGAAGCGAAGTGGAAGGAGATTTTCCCCAATCGTCTTTACAATGGTCGCATGATGGACGAGGAGATGGTTGAAGCCAATACAGTAAATAGCAATATTGTTAAGATGTTCATTTTTCTGGGCACCGTGGCGCTAATGCTTTCGGCAACGGGTTTATTCACCCTTGTTTCTCTAAATATAATTAAGAGAATGAAAGAAATAGGAGTCCGGAAGGTGCTGGGTGCTTCTATTGTCAATATCTCCAGGGTTATTAATATGGAATTTGTTATCATATTACTCATTGCATCAGTTCTGGGGGGAGTGCTTGGGGCATGGATGGCGGGAATGCTGATGGACAGCATTTGGGATTATTATCAAAAAACAACACTTGCAACGCAAGTCGTTTCTGCCGGAATACTTTTTGTGGTGTCAGCCCTATCAATTGGTTATAAAATCTACAACACAGCCCAGCTAAATCCTGCCAACGTATTAAGAGATGAATAAGAATTGGGCAAGTCAGGTTTCATTTTTTTATTTGTGAATAAACCCCATTATCAATTTTTAAATTTGTTTGCCAGAATTTTGATGGCTTTCGCTTTTATATCATCCAGCGATATTATTGGCAGGTTTGTTTCCTTAGCCAACTCATCCCACTTGCGCATCAGAAGGCTAGTTTCAAATAATGAATTGCGTTCAAATGTATTGGATGTTATTTTTTGGTGTAAAGGATGGCACTACGATTTCAATCACAGAATCTGACAATGATGCCGTGATTGGAAGTGTAACAGGAGACGTGACAGGCTATCTTAATCAAGTGACTGTTAAGTATGCTGGAAACAATGCAGATGGACTTAAGCAAATACTAGAACAAAAATACCTGGGCTTCTTCCAACAATCTGGACAAGAGGCATTCTTCAATTATCGTAGAACAGGTATGCCAGCATTCCTAAGTGGACCGGGAACGGGCAATAGTGGGGTGATTCCAAAGAGATGGTTGTATCCTGTGGCTGAGAAAGTAAATAATGCAGCAAGTTATT
Source organism: Bacteroidia bacterium (assembly GCA_031419815.1). Classification (GTDB taxonomy): domain Bacteria; phylum Bacteroidota; class Bacteroidia; order Cytophagales; family Cyclobacteriaceae; genus ELB16-189. The sequence continues at coordinate 2,100 of JANOLM010000600.1, read as the reverse complement.
CAGAAGCCGTTACCCGTCAATTTGCTGGAGCGGGCGATAATTTGAATTCCGATTTGTGGATTGAAAAGAACTAATGGTGTTCTTTATTTCTCGTCAACAAAGATTTTTAAGTTTAGTATAGTTTAGGTTAGATAATTCCGGGCCGTAAGGCCCGGAATTTTTTCTATTAAAAGAATAATATCAATAACGATGAACCCAAGCTTGGCGAATCAATTATAATCAGCCATTAAGAAACTAAAGAAATTGTAACTTGTTACTTTAAACCCCACATCATAATGCGCCTGCTAATTTTTCTTTACCTCGTCTTTTTAGTTGCTTGTACTTCCCGTGAAACGGATCAACAACGCCATTGGGTTGCTTCTGCTCCTGCTGGTGCCGAATACACTCAAATCAATAAAGATGGAAGGACTGTTATACCCAATGGCCGTTTCATCACTCCACTTGGCAAACAAATAACAGTAGCACCTCATCCGTTTGGGCTTACTATAAGTCCGGATGGGAAAACTATTATTACCGCCAACTCAGGTGTAGGGCCGTTTTCGATTTCTATTATTACGGATTACAATGCGGCCGATCCAACTTTAAAACAAATACCCGAGACACTCAATCCTGAAAAAGGATTGCTAGAGGCTGTGTTCATGGGCTTGGCAATTTCCCCTGACAATAAAAAAGTATATGTGGCAGGCGGACAGCAAAATAAAATTTATGTGTTTGATTTGGCCAACAATAAAAAGCTATCAGAAATTTCGTGCAAGGTTTCTTTTGATGGAAGTGATTATAGTGACGGCTATATTGGGGATTTGGTATTGAATAAGGATGGTAGCCGCTTGTATGCTGTTGATCTGATTGGTTTTAGGATGATGGTCATAGACACAGAGTCTAACAAACTTATTCATAATGTAAAGACTGGCCGCTATCCGTTTGGCATTGCACTTTCACCTGATGAGCAAACCGTGTATGTAGCCAATGTTGGTATGTTTGAATACAGTTACATCAAATCATTGGACAGAAAAAAATTAAATGAAACCTCTTCAAAATTTCCCACTTCAGCGTATGGCTCCAAGGAAATGAAGGAGGGTATCAAAAATGATTCACTTGAATTTGCAGGTCTGGGAGATCCAAACGCACCCGAATCGTTTTCGGTATGGGGAGTGGATGTAAGCAAAGAAAAACCTGAAGTTGTATCTAAAGTTAAGACAGGTGTGTTGGTAGGTGAAATGGTGGAGGGAATTTCTGCTGTAGGCGGTTCAAGTCCAAACTCCATGGTGGCCACCGATAGTTTTGTCTATGTGAGCAATGGGAATAACGATAACATTTCAGTGATTGATGCAAAGCAAAATAAAGTAGTGAGCAGCATCGAATTAAAGTTGGACGAGCGCCTTGGTAATTTAAAAGGCGTGATCCCATTCGGCCTTACCCTTTCGCCAGATCAGAAAAGATTATTTGTTGCCGAGGCAGGTATTAATGCGGTGGCCGTAATTGATGTGGCCACTAAAAGTGTTCTTGGCCATATTCCTACAGGTTGGTTTCCTTCCAAGTTAAAGGTCACACCTGATGGAAAGCAGTTGATCGTTGCAAATGCCAAAGGATTTGGCAGCGGTCCCAATGGCGGTAAGGACTTTAAGCCTGCATTCGATCATCCGTCTGCAGATTATATTGGTGCTTTGATGCTCGGAACCGTTTCTATCATGGATGTGCCAACAGACAACGAACTCAAATCGCTCACAGAAAAAGTGATCGCTAATAATTTTGTATTTAAGGAAGAGACAGCATCAACTGATAAAAATCCCATCCCAATGTTTCCGAAAGAAAAGGAATCCCCTATTAAGTACATTGTTTTTATCTCAAAAGAGAACCGTACCTACGATGAGGTGTTCGGTCAATTACAAAATGGAAAAGGTGATTCAGCATTGGCACACTATGCTGCCAATGTTTCGTTCACCAATCGCAAAAAAACAATGAAAGTGGATACTGCTACTGTGATGCCCAATCATCTTGCCTTGGCAGAACAGTTTACCATCAGCGATAATTTTTATGTGGACTCCGATGTTTCAGCCGATGGGCATGTATGGTTAACCAATACCTATCCCAATCAGTGGA
>JANOLM010000599.1:0-2298 GCA_031419815.1 Bacteroidia bacterium | reverse complement strand
AATATGGTAAGATCGATGGATTAGTAAATAATGCAGGCTTCAATGATGGCATTGGTCTTGAGAAGGGAACCCCTGAAAAATTTATTGAATCTCTGAATAATAATGCAGGTCATTTTTATTTCATGGCTCATTATACGCTTCCTTTTCTAAAACAAAACAAGGGAAGCATTGTGAATATTGGCTCAAAGACCGCAGTAACCGGACAGGGAAATACATCCGGATATGTAGCAGCAAAAGGTGCAATACTTTCGCTTACGCGGGAGTGGGCCCTTGAACTACTCCCCTATTCAATACGAGTGAATGCAGTCATTCCAGCAGAAGTTCATACACCCTTATATGATTCGTGGTTACAATCATTTGAAAATCCGGACGAAAAATTCAAATCAGTAACTTCTAAAATACCGCTGGAGCATCGGTTAACAACCCCGCACGAAATTGCAAATACAGTTGCCTTTCTTCTCTCCGACCGATCAAGTCATACAACCGGGCAATGGATACATGTAGATGGTGGCTACACGCACCTTGATCGAGCTATCAGTTAAAAAAACTTAGTCCATGAAAAATGTAGCCACAGATTTGCAGATTAATTTATGGATATCCAGAAAATGAATGATTATTGAAAAAAGTAAAATCAGATGGGAAATAAAAATAATCCAACGCCTTATAACTTATAACCTGCGAATCTGTGGCAACCACTTCTACAAAGTCTTATCTCATTCCTTTCATTTTAGTAACAAGTCTGTTTTTTCTATGGGCCTTTGTCCACAATCTTGAACCTATCCTTATCCCACATCTAAAAAAAGCATGTCAGCTCACTGACGTGCAGTCGGCATTGATAGATTCAGCCGTATATGTTGGTTATTTTCTGATGGCTTTGCCAGCTGGACTTGTGGTAAAAAAGTATGGTTATAAAAAAGGTATTCTCATTGGACTGATCCTTTATGCTATTGGTGCGCTCCTTTTTTTGCCAGCAGCCAGTACACGAGTTTACATATATTTTCTGGGTGCATTGTTCATCATTGCTTCTGGTTGTGCATTTCTGGAAACCGCAGCCAATCCTTATGTTACTATCCTGGGCAAGCCTGAGACCGCAACTACCCGGCTTAATTTTTCACAATCGTTCAATGGTCTTGGTGCTTTTTTTGCACCCATACTTGGCGGTCAGTTAATCTTAAGCGGCATCGAACATACTGAAGGCGAGTTGGCGTCTATGAGTGCAATTCAACTTAATCAATATTTACAGATGGAAGCGGATGCTGTAAAAGTCCCTTATCTGATAATTGCATTTGTAGTGCTAGCGGTAGCTGCCTTAATTTTTTTTACAACTATGCCAGAAGTTCCCGCTGATGAGAAAAACCAAAAGTCAGGTGTATTTAAAGCATTGAAACATCCACAATTAAAATGGGGTGTAGTAGCACAATTCTTTTATGTTGGCGGACAAGTTTGTGTTACAAGTTTTTTTATACGGTTTGCCAAGTACACCAGCAACACACCCGAGAAAGATGCCGCGATTTGGTTAGGCATAGCCATGTTTGGTTTCATGGTAGGCCGTTTTGCTGGTACATTCCTTACTCGCTTTGTGCCTGCTAATCGATTGCTGGTTATCTACTCATTCATCTGTATTTTATTACTAGCAGTAGCTACGTTCGTAAAATCAGAGCTTGCTGTGTGGGCTCTTTTTGCCGTTCCGTTTTTTGAATCTATCATGTTTCCAACTATTTTTTCGTTGGCGATTGACGATATTAAAGAAGACACAGAGATTGGTTCTTCGCTTGTTGTAATGGCCATAGCAGGAGGAGCTGTCTTTCCGGTAATGATGGGCTTTATCTCTGACCAATCCAATATTCAACTATCATACAGTGTACCGCTCGTTTGCTTTTTTGTGATAGCCTGGTATGGCCTTCGTGGTTATAAAACTCAAAGAATTTAAATGACTATGAAGCGATATTGCCTTGCCCTTGATTTGAAAGATGATCCAACGCTGATTGCTGAGTATGAAAAATACCATCAGAACAGTTGGCCGGAAAATTTGAAGGCAATAAAAGATGCAGGTATCGAAGTTATGGACATCTATCGGACAGGCAACAGACTTTTTATGATTATGGAAACAAAAGATGATTTCTCTTTCGAGGAAAAATCAAAAAATGACGCATCGAATCAAAAAGTACAAGAGTGGGAAACGCTGATGTGGAAGTACCAGCAAGCACTCCCTCACGCCAAGCCAGGTGAGAAATGGATTCTTATGAATAAAATATTTGAACTTAACACCTAAGCCCTAATGCCTGATGCCCAAGCCCC
>JANOLM010000598.1:0-2036 GCA_031419815.1 Bacteroidia bacterium | reverse complement strand
AACCGATAAAGGCCTTTCTATTCTTAAGAAAGTTGACACAGAAGAATCGGAATGGGTTGGTACATTAAAGAACATTTCTAAAGCTGAGGCAATGGAGCTAAACCGGGTACTCGATAAACTTCGTGGCTAGTCCAATTTTTGTGGTTTGATCAATACTTGGTCAAAATCTAATTTGTAATAACAGAAACCTATCGAAGGGAATCAAAGGTTCTCAAATATTATTAATACTTGTATATACAATAATTGTTGTAACTTTATTAAGAATATTGCGTTTTGAAAGTTAAAAGCAACAATTTTATGAAAACCATCCTACACAAAGCCGCCACAAGAGGCCACGCCAACCACGGCTGGCTGGATACCAGCCATACCTTCAGTTTTGCGAATTATTACGATCCAACACGAATGAACTTTGGAGTATTGCGTGTTTTAAACGATGATTTTGTAGATGGCGGGAAAGGATTTGGTACTCACCCACATGACAACATGGAGATTATTTCAGTGCCATTGTCTGGCGACTTGGAACACAAAGACAGCATGGGGAATGTGGCGGTGATCAAACAAAATGATGTGCAAATTTTAAATGCAGGCACTGGGATTTCTCATTCCGAATACAATAAGAACGCTGACAAAAAAGTAAACTTCCTTCAGATATGGGTGTTTCCAAAAGTTAAAAATATAGAACCTGGCTACGACCAAATTAATTTTAAGCCAGAAGATCGCGTAAACAAATTGCAACAAATTGTAAGTCCATCAAAAGAAGATGATGGTGTGTGGATTAATCAGGACGCGTGGTTTCATCTGGGTAATTTGACAAAAGGATTTCAAGCTGACTATGCTATAAAACTGAAAGATAACGGAGTGTATGCTTTTGTAATTGAAGGCGATGTAACCATCAACCTGCCTACCGGACAGGCAGGCGGACAAAAGCTGAATAAGAGAGATGGCTTTGGCGTATGGGATACCGACAAACTTTCCATTGTTGCCGATAGCAATGCAGAAGTTTTATTGATGGAGGTTCCAATGGACTAGTGCAAGGGCTTCTGATCCTATGCATGCCATTTCAGGTTTTCTTGAAGCGTGGGGTATTCCTAAATGGTCGAAATAAACCCTACTGCTTAGTTTGTGTTATATCATTTAACTTGCTTTAGAAGAAATCTTAGTAACATATTATTGTGATGCGAAAATCTACTCAAATTGAAGCTCAGGTAATAACTGAAATTCAGCTGCGCAAAAGCAGACGTGCCTATGCTGACAACAGGATAGAGCCCGACAAAATACAATCTTTGTTTGAGGCCGCTCGTTGGGCTCCTTCAAGTATGAATGAACAGCCCTGGACATACATTTATGCTACTAAAGATCAAACAGAATTGTGGAATAAACTTTTTAGCACATTGAACGATGGCAACAAAACCTGGGCTGGCAATGCCTCTCTGCTTATCTTGAGTTTGGCTAGAAAAAACTTTTCCAGAAATGATCAACCTAACGGATCGGCTAAATATGACTTGGGTGGAGCGAATGCATTTCTCTCCTTACAGGCAACTCATTTGGGATTAAATGTTCATCAAATGGGTGGATACGATCGCCTGAAGGCAAAAGAAGTATTGAATATTTCTGATGCTTATGACTTTGGAGTGATGATGGCAGTTGGTTATCCGGGTGATACTGAATCGTTGCCCGAAGGTTTAAAGCAGCGTGAGGTTGCTCCGCGCGAGCGTTACGTTCAACAGGAATTTGCAATGAATAAATCGTTTTAAAAAATGGTAACAGCAACTATCGGTAAAGATTCCTATAAAACTGAACTCATTGCTTCTGGTCATCGGGTAATTGCGGATGAGCCCGAGGAACTGGGCGGTACCAATCTTGGCCCAGCACCTGGGGAGTTCCTGATGATTGCCTTGGCATCGTGTTCGGCCATCACCCTTCGCATGTATGCGGATCGCAAAAAATGGAATGTGGAAAAGATAAAAGTAGAAGTTACTTATGAAAAGGCCGAGTACAAAACTATTTTTAAAAGGGAAATTTCGTTCGAGGGTGTC
>JANOLM010000597.1:0-1560 GCA_031419815.1 Bacteroidia bacterium | reverse complement strand
AGAAGCAAAAGTGCTGAATGAGGAATTGTGTAAAGACCCCAAAGTGTGTGCTTGGGAAATTGTGGAAGTGAACCCAACACTGGATACCGAAAACCGAATGGCCGAAAGCGCATTTGAGATCATGGAAGCTTCTGCCAAATCAATTGTGGGAAGAGCGGTGATGGTCAAATAATCCAAAATTAACCCTGCAATTTTAAAGTTTTAGTTTAAATTTGCAGGGATGATTCAAAGGCATATTTTGCAACATATCCTGGATCGGGTTAAACGATTTCCCGTTGTTGGCATTATTGGGCCACGGCAAGTGGGCAAAACCACGTTGGTCAAATCTATTTTAAAATCAGCTTCAAAAGATGGGGTATATTTAGATTTGGAACTCCCTTCTGACCTCAATTTACTTCGTGACCCTGAACTTTATTTTCGTGAAAATATTGGCAAAACGTTGGTGCTTGATGAAATCCAACACGTGCCTGGCTTGTTCCCGGTGATGAGGTCATTGATTGATGTCAATAGAAAACCAGCGAGATTTATAGTTACCGGATCTGCCTCACCGGATCTGTTGCGGCAAGGCTCTGAAACATTGGCGGGGCGTATTATATTTTGCGAACTGGGGCCACTATCCTTAATGGAAGTAAAGTACAACGACTATCCAAAACTTTGGCTTAGAGGTGGGTTTCCCGGAGCGTATCTGGCAAAGAATAATGGAGACAGTTTTGAATGGCTCAACAGCTTTGTGCAAACGTACGTTCAGCGTGATATTGCCACTTTGGGTTTGTCTGTAAACAGGTCGCTTATCATGCAACTTCTGCAAATGATTGCCAGTACGCATGGGTCAATCATCAATTACAGTTCTCTTTCAAAATCATTAGGGGTTTCGGTAACAACCATCATAAAGTTCGTAGATATTTTGGAAGACACTTTTATAGTGCGGAGGTTAGCAGCCTATCATCACACAGTGAAGAAACGCCTCGTCAAAGCACCGAAGATTTTTATCCGCGATTCGGGTTTGCTTCACGCTCTTTGGAACACGCACACTATGAAATCTCTATTCGGTCATCATTTGCTTGGGCACTCGTGGGAGGGGTTTGTGGTTCAGCAAATTGCCATTCACTTGCGTGAGGAGTTACAATTGTATTATTATCGGACTCAGGACGGATCTGAAATGGATTTGATCATAGCGAAAGGGAACAAACCGTTTGTGGCGCTTGAAATTAAGTTCACAGATAATCCCGTTCTAACCAAAGGGAATCATTTAGCAATGGAAGACCTAAAAGCCAAACATAATTTTATTGTCACCCCTTCTGCCAAAGAGCATCCTTACGATAAAAATACCCGGGTTGTAAACCTTTCAACAGTACTGCATAAATTGCAAGAGCTGGGCTTACTGATCTGAAAATTACATCGCTTATTTTCCTTGAAACCTGCCACCCTTTAGGTAATTTCGCATCGAATTTTTTATACCAACCATGAGCCAAAACAGACCCATTTCCTCATTCATTGAAAAACATTACCTGCACTTCAACTCAGCTGCATTGGTAGATGCTGCAAAAGCGTATAAAAAAC
>JANOLM010000596.1:0-4916 GCA_031419815.1 Bacteroidia bacterium | reverse complement strand
CGCACCTTGCAAAGTAAAACCCTTTTCTTTCACCAGGTGATAGATGGTGCGCACACTTTCAATATCTTCTTTGGTAAACTGGCGGTTGCCTTTACGGTTCTTTTTAGGCTGAATGAGGTCAAACTCAGATTCCCAGAAACGGATAAGGGAAGGTGCTACAGTAAACATCTCGGCTACTTCACCGATTGAATAATATAACTTTTCAATTTCCTTTTCTTTGTACGCCATGAGGGACGAGAACTGTGCGATTAGTGCAACTTTCTTAAAACGAACTCATGCAAAGTAATAATTCTTTGCACTTCAAGCAATGCTGCTAAATGTTTTTAATCTACAAGCTGTCAACATCAGTTTGTGGAATTTTTTATCCAACCATTGTCATCAATGGTGATCTTCACTTCCGGAAAATCTTGCATGGTTAGCTCCTGAATGCGTTTAATCACTTGTTTTTGCGGATCAATATGAACAGTTGACCGGTTGGTTTGGTAAGTGGGCGTGATTTGCGCTTTAAAAAAAATACCTTTTGCGTCTGTGTAGACTTTAATAATGGGGGCAAGGCCATTCACACCGGATACATTGATTCCTCCATAGGTGCAGAAATTCCCCAGGCTATAGGCGATAAAGCGATTTTTATAAACTTCAACCGCCCTCGTAACGTGTGGTCCATGCCCGAATATAATATCAGCGCCAGCATCAATGAGAGTGTGTGCAAACAAATAAACGTCACCCCGATTTTCACCATAAAAGGTTTCGGTTATCCGCGGCACATGCTGAAAGGGTGCACCTTCTGCACCACCATGAAAGGAAACAATAACAATGTCGCTTAGCGAATCCAAATCTTCTATAATGGACTTAGCCCCTGCTATATCATTCAGGCTCACGCAACCGCTATTTGGCGCAAAGGCAGCAAAACCATATTTAATCCCATCCTTTTCAAATACAATTGATTTTTTTGGCAATTGCCCAGCGTGTTGAATGCCTGCAGAGTCAAGCGTCTTTATGCTGCTCCTCCTTCCCGCTTCACCGAAATCCCCGGCATGATTGTTTGCCAGGCTCATTACATCAAAGCCAGCATTTACCAGGTTTTGTACATACCGTTCGGGACTACGAAATACATAACACACTTTAGGGTCGCGGCAGGTTTTGGGCATGCCGCCCGAATCCAGCAGTACGCCTTCCAGATTGCCCATTGTTACATCTGCATTCTTGAGAACATCTTCCACTTCTTTTAAAAGAAGTTGTCCATCATTTGGCGGAAGCCCTGCATTATCCGGGTGGTTGCTTCCCATCATTATGTCACCAACGCCAATTATTGTAACTGTGTCTTTTTTTACGGCCTGAGTTAGTGCAACGGAATCTTGTTTCTGAGCGTGAAGAACATGGCTAAAAATTAATAGAAGGAAAGCAGCAGAAATACGGAGCATTGATTCAGGTTTCGATTTGAAAGTTTGAAAATTACGCAATTTGAAAATGATTGGGACGAACTCATCATCAAATTTTCAAATCGACTAATCTTCAAATCAATCTAAGGAGATAGTCTCACGGCTTCCAAGCTCTATCAGCTTTTCGTATTCCTTGTTGCTTAAATCGCGCTGGAAGAAGTTGATGGGATTGATTTGTATTCCCTGATAAAGAACTTCATAATGAAGGTGTGGACTTACGGATAAGCCTGAATTTCCAACATATCCTAAGACTTGGCCGCGCTTTACAGTTTCGCCTTTTTTAACAATGAACTTGTCTAAATGTGCGTAGCGAGTTTGAAAATCATAGCCATGATGAAGATAAACCACCTGACCGAATGATTCAGAGTATTCAGCATATTCAACTTTGCCATCACCTGTAGCATATACTGGAGATCCTTTTGGCGCAGTAAAGTCTAAACCCTTGTGTGGCCTTACATATCCTAAAAGGGGATGGAACCGTAAACCAAATAAAGTATGCAAGTGCATCAGGTCTTCATTGCTTACTGGCTGAATGGCAGGCCGCGCAGCCCACATCTTTTCTTTATCTGAAAGTTCTTCGTTTAATTTATTAAACGACTGTATTTCAATATCAAGCCTGTTCTTAAGTTTTTCAACTTTTTCATAGACAATACGAATTAGCGGATAGGTGATTGAGGCACTCTCCGCCACACGGCCACCAACGCCTGCTTCTCTTACAGATTGAGGAAGCGGCTCAAGATCGAGGATAACACGGTAATTTTGATCATCGGCTTGTTCCAGAGCGGCAAGTGCGAAAGAAGTTCTTTCCAATTTGTTGTTTAGCATCCGCCATTGTGTTTTCAACGCCTGATTTTCCTCCTGGAGCAATGTTTCATCCCGGTAAGGATACTTCTGGTTGAAAATAACCAGGGCAATGGCGCCCAATGCAAATGAAATACTCAAAAATAAACCTGTCTGGCGTGAGAATTTTTTCCCGGTAACTACAATGGGTTCGTATTTGCAAGTCTCAGGGTTATATGTAAAGCGGATGCGTGCCATTAATCCAGCGACTGGTTTACTTTTTTGCTCACCTCGATAAGCTTATTGTATTGGGAAGAATTCAATCCTTCCAGCATGAAATTGACGGGGTCAATATTTTTTCCATCCCATATCATTTCATAGTGCAGATGTGGGGCGATAGCTCCACCACTTGTGCCTACGGTTCCAATCAACTGACCTACTGTAATTTTCTGTCCATGGTGGACTTTAATTTCTTCAAGGTGTGCATAGCGTGTTGTGTAACCAAAGCCGTGGTCTATCTCAAGATAATTTCCAAACCCAGCTAATAAATTACTTTTCTTAACCATTGAAACAGTCCCTTCGCCAGCTGCCAATACTTTTGATCCGCGTGAGGCAGAAATATCAACACCATCGTGATGATAGTTGCCTTTATGAAAAGGGTTAATACGCGATCCGAATCCTGAGATTAATCTCCCTGCCTCAAAATTTTCGATGGGCTGTGCAGTAGGAACAGCCTTTAGCATCTGCAGATCCTCTTTATCAACATTAGCCTTTTCGCGGAATGAGGTATTGCTGCGCTGTGTTTTTGCGGATAAAGATTTAAACTTTTCATCCAGCGCATAAGCCCATCCCTTAAAATCGGCCATACCCGCCATCAAAATCTCTTCTTTGTTATCAGGTTTAGAAATCTCAGGTTTCCGTTTGGTCTCAAATAGGTTTTCGTAAAGTTGATTGTCTTTTGACTTAAGGCTTTCCAGTTGGTTGTTGGCTTCTATAAGTTTATTGGCAAGAACAACTTTGTGATGCGCCAGAGCTGCATTTTCAGCACGCAATGATTTTTCCAATGGTGTTTGAACAAAGTAGTTTTGTAAAATAATAAGACCTACAAAGAAGAGTGTGCCACAAGAAAGATATCCAAGAAAGGTCAGTAGCAGGTTAAATACGGACAGAGTTGTCCGTTCATAGCGCAGTGTTTTAGGGTTATAGTAATATTTAATTTTGGCCATGCTATTCCTAAATACTGCTAAATTTGTTGGTTCTATGGGTTTTTAAGGGTTGTAATATAAAGAAAAAATCAAGTTATACTATCGTTATATGGGTTTAGAAGTGATGGATTCCGCCACAATCAGGCGTAAATTCTTAGAGTTTTTTGAAAACAAGGGTCATCAGATTGTCCCATCAGCTCCTTTGGTGTTGAAAAATGATCCCGCACTGGTCTTTACCAACTCGGGTATGGTGCAGTTCAAGGATTTCTTTTTGGGCAATGCCATTCCTAAGAACAAGCGCGTTGCCGACACACAAAAATGTCTGCGCGTAAGTGGAAAACACAACGACCTGGAAGATGTGGGGCATGACACCTATCACCATACCATGTTTGAGATGCTCGGCAACTGGAGTTTTGGCGACTACTTTAAGAAGGAAGCAATTGCCTGGGCATGGGAGTTATTAACCGAAGTCTATAAACTTCCGAAAGACCGGCTTTATGTAAGTGTTTTTGGTGGCGATAAGGATGATAACCTTTCGATAGATCAGGAGGCCTTTGACTTATGGAAATCTTTTGTAGAGGTGGATCGAATCATACTCGGGAACAAGAAAGATAATTTTTGGGAGATGGCCGATGTTGGCCCATGCGGCCCATGCTCTGAGATTCACATCGACTTGCGTTCAGAGGCAGAAGTAAAAAAGAAGCCAGGGAAAGAGTTAGTGAATAGCGATCACCCGCAGGTGGTGGAAATCTGGAACCTCGTGTTCATGGAGTTCGAACGTTCGTGGAATCCTCAGAAAGGCGGTTCGAATGCGTTGATGCAATTTGATTTAAGCGCGAGCAACACGGATAAGAAAGCGCGCGAAAAGTTGCGTTCAGAATTAACAGTGTTGAAGCCGCTTCCTGCCAAGAATGTGGACACCGGCATGGGCTTCGAGCGTTTGTGCATGGCCATTCAGCAGAAGACTTCTAATTATGATACGGATGTTTTTACACCATTAATAAACTTTATTGCCAAAGAAGCAGGAGTTACTTACGGTTACACTTCCCCCTCTCCTCTGGAGAGGGGGCAAGGGGGTGAGGTGAAAAAAGATATCGCCATTCGCGTGATGGCCGACCACATCCGCGCAGTTTCATTTGCCATTGCCGATGGACAACTTCCGTCAAACACAGGCGCTGGCTATGTGATCAGAAGAATTTTGAGAAGATCCGTTCGCTATGGATTTTCTTATTTGAATTTCAAAGAAGCATTTATTCATAAGCTCGTGCCTATTTTGGCTGAGCAAATGAAAGAAGCTTTTCCAGAGTTGCACCAGCAGATGGATTATGTGGGAAGAGTGGTGCATGAGGAAGAGCAGTCCTTTTTGAGAACGTTAGAGAAAGGGTTGAAAAGATTGGAATCCTTTACAGCAACCAATTATGATTTAACTTTTCGTGAAAGCACTCAAAACTCAACTCATAGTTCCTATGCGAAGGTAGATGTTATACCTGGC
>JANOLM010000595.1:0-2393 GCA_031419815.1 Bacteroidia bacterium | reverse complement strand
ACATCCAACAGGAAGCCAATACGCTTGCGAATTTCTTTCAATACTTCTTTGGCGATAACACGTTGTTTGTCATTTAATCGGTCTTCTAATCCTTCGAACCATTTCTTCAAAGCATTGATATCCATTACCGACAGCTCGGCAATGTTTTTATTATCAATCTTAACATGAAGTGATTCTTTTTTCAATCTAGCTCCATGACATTCAGGGCAAACTTTTGTGATCGTGAAATCATCCACCCACTTGCGAATGGCATCAGAACCTTCTTCCTTTTGTTTCTGCAAAAAGTTGATGATACCCTCAAATTTTGTATTCCATTCTGTACCCGGATATTTTACGGATGCCACCGCTACTGGTTCATCATCGCCAAAGAGCAAAACTTTCAATGCCTCATTGGATATATCTTTGATTGGTGTGGTAAGAGTGAATTTAAATCGTTTCAGAATCGCTTCAATCTTTTTGAATATCCAGATGTCGCGATATTCGCCCAGTGGCAAAATTCCTCCTCGACTAATGCTAAGTTTTTTATCTGGAATAACGGAGTCTTCGGTGATCTCTTCAATGAGCCCAAGTCCGGTGCAGGAAGGGCACCAACCATAAGGCGAGTTGAATGAAAAGTTATTGGGCGCAGGTTCATCATACGACAATCCTGTTGTGGGGTCCATCAGGTATTTAGAAAAGTGATGAACCTTGCCACCTGCCTGTCCGGCAGGCAGGTTTTCTTCTTTACCTGTCGGAGATTTATCGGAGACAGGCATCACCATAATAACGCCTTTACTTTCCTTCATGGCAGTATTGATGGATTGGGCTATGCGATGACGATCTGTAGCATCGGGCACAATGCGATCAATCACAATCTCTATATCATGAATTTTGAAACGGTCTAACTGCATCTTCGGTGTGATTTCAAGAATCTCTCCATCCACCCTTACTTTTGTATAGCCCTGCTTCCGTATCTGAACAAAGTTTTCACGATAGTGTCCTTTTCTGCCCTTAATGACTGGTGCAAGCAACACTAATTTCTTACCCTGAAAATTATTGATGATGGCATCCAGAATTTGATCTTCTGATTGCCGCACCATCCGCTCTCCTGATAAGTAGGAAAATGCTTCACCAGTCCGGGCAAATAACAAACGCATGAAATCATAAATTTCTGTTACCGTTCCTACTGTAGAGCGGGGGTTTCGTGAAGTCGTCTTTTGCTCGATCGAGATAACAGGACTTAAGCCATTGATCTTATCGACATCGGGTCGCTCTAAATTGCCAATAAAACTTCTCGCGTATGCCGAAAAGCTTTCCATGTATCTCCGTTGACCCTCTGCATAAATGGTATCAAATGCGAGCGAAGATTTACCGCTGCCGCTGATTCCCGTAAGGACTACAAGCTTATTGCGCGGAAAGGAGACGCTGATGTTTTTCAGGTTGTGCTCACGGGCACCTATGATTTCAATATAATCGTGACCAGAAAGGTCAGTTATTTTCTTTGGAGACGTTGATTTGGACATTTTTAAGAGGCCTGTTGCACTAATTTTTAAGGCATCAAAGTAACAAGCATTTTATTCAGGTTGTTGCATTTGGATAACAAATTCTTCAGGGCTCACAATCTTTACCGATTCATAACTTCGGAGCAGAAAATCCCTGCTGTTTCCTGTAACTAAATAATCTGCAACACCACTTACTGCCAGCTCGAGGAATCGATTATCCGGCTCATCTCGGATAATGCTTAGTTTAAGATTGGTTAGTGATCGAACGGCAAGTTCATCCAACTTATTCAATACTATCTCCGCCTTGGTAATAAAGTGAGGATATTGATAAAACTTGGGTCGCCTTAACACTTCTACGTACTCTTGAAATACTATGTTTGAAAGAAGTATTTCAACTTTTTTGGATAAAACGTAATCGAAAACTACTTGTCTGGGGTAACTGTTTCCGATCAGGGCCGATACAATTACATTAGTATCAAGTACGATTTTTTTCATTTCGCAATTCCTTGATCTCAGCGTTGATCTCTTCCAGGGTAAGGGAAGCCAAACCAGTTTCCCTCGCAATTTGATTGCACTTTATCAAAGCTTCTTTTGCATATTCAATGCTTATTTTTTCTTTCAAGTCATGAAACGTCAGTGAGCTCTCATTCAAACCAAGTTTAGAATAATCCAAATCATTGATCTCAATTGTTAGCGTTTTCATTGTGCTTTAGATTTCATATTTGATTTTCCCTAGTAAAGTTAACCATTATTCATTTATCAAGCCACCTCTTTCCCTGTCACCCATTTAAGCATTTCAAACCAATCCTGCCGATCGAGATCAATGGCAATGGATTTTGCGGCTTCTGTTATTCGCTCGGGCTTAGTGGTTCCTATTACTGGAAAAATGTTGGACGGATGCTTCAGCAACCA